>JASIBM010000656.1 GCA_030045175.1 Streptosporangiaceae bacterium
TCCGTCCGAGCACGCCCTGGCCAGGTGCCCGTGGACCATCTTGATCACACCGAGCGCGATGGCGTCGGCCCACGGGTTGGCACGAACCGACAGGTATGACTCGATCGCGTGGGTCAGGGCGTCCAGGCCGGTGGCGGCGGTCGGCGCGGCGGGCAGGCCAACCGTCAGCTCGGGGTCGAGTATCGCCGCGACGGGCATCGTGCTCGCGTGTCCCACGTAGAACTTGCGACGGCTGGCCGGATCGGTGACCACGCCGAACGAGTTCGTCTCCGCGCCGGTGCCCGCCGTCGTCGGGACGGCCACGATGGGCAGCGCCACCGCGGCGAACTCGTTGCGATAGTCGAGGTCACGGCCGCGCTGCGGGTTCACGGCGGCGAGCGCGATCCCCTTCGCCGCGTCCATCGACGATCCCCCGCCGACCGCGACGAGCGCGACCCTGGCGGAAGAGCCGGCCCCGGCGGAAAGCCCGGCCCCGGCTATCGCGTCCGCACCCGCGGCGATGTCGTGGGTGGTCGGGTTGGCGTGCACCCCGCTGAACACCTCGGCGGCGACGCCAGCGGCATCGAGAGCGGCAAGGACGGCAGCCGTGACGGGTGTACCGGCCAGTCCCTTGTCGGTGATGATCATCGATGCCGGGCAGCCCAGGGCGCTCACGACCGCGCCGAGGCCCTCGATCGTCCCGGCACCGAAGTGCGCTGTCGGCGTGGGAGAGATGGTCAGCCGGGTCAGCTCCATGCTCACTCCTGTCCGTCCGCGCCGACGGCGGGCGCGGGAGCGAATCGCAGCGGCGTTCTCGTCAGGTCCTCGAGCAGCTTGATCGGCAGCATCTCGCCGCCAGCGTCGCCATACTGAGCGCGCGCCCGCCGGTAGATCTGCTCGACGAGCGCGCTGATCTCCGCCGGGACCCCGGCGGACCGGGCGAGGTCGACGGCGAGGCCGAGATCCTTGCAGGCCAGGGCCAGCGCGAAGCCCTCGTCATAGTCGCCGTCGCGCAGCACGCTGAGCACGTCAGCCTCGAGGAAGTGGCTCGCGGCAGGGCTGGCGAGCAAGCTGTCCCGCAACGTCGCCAGGTCGACCCCGGCTCCGACGCCGATCGCGAGCACCTCGGCGGTCGCGCACAGATGCGCGAACCAGAGCAGGTTGAGCATCAGCTTGACCGTGTATCCCGCCCCGTGGCCGCCGACGTGCCTGATCCGGCCTGGATCACCCATGGCCTCGAAGACTCCCCTGGCGCGCAGGTAGTCAGCCTCGTTCCCGCCGACGAAGATCTGCAACGTCCCGTTCCGCGCCCCCGTCGTCATGCCGCTTACCGGAGCGTCGAGCACGCCGACGCCGCGAGGCTCGGCGAGCGCGCGGACCCGGTCAGCGACATCCGGCGTGCTCGTGGACATGTCCACCCAGATGGAGCCCGGCTCCAGGCCATCGAGCAACCGGCCAGCGCCAAGCAAGACATCCTCGACCTCGCGTGGCGTCGGCAGGCTCGTGATCACGATCTCCCGCCCCGCGGCCGCCTGCCGGGGAGTCGGCGCCCACGACGCCCCGGCCCGCAGCACCTCGTCGGCGGCGGCGCGGCGCGCGTCGTGGACGATCAGGTCATGGCCGGCCGCGAGCACGTTGCGGCTCATCGGGCCGCCCATCCGGCCCGTGCCGACGAATCCAACCCGCATCGGGTTCCCCTCCCGTTAGCTCAACCTGAGCCTGGCGACCGCTTCGGTGTCGATGACCGCGCCAAGGCCGGGTTCCTGCGGAAGCCGCAGGCACCCATCGGCGCCGATCGTCAGCGGCTCGGCGAGGAAGAAGTCGCGACGCTGCGGCGTCCAGCCTGGCGGGTCATAGGGGTATTCGAGATAGGGGCCACCGCCCACGCCGGCGGCGACGTGGAAGTTCGCAAGCAAGCCCAGGCCGTTCGTCCAGGTGTGCGGCGTGTACCAGCGGCCACTCAGGAGCGCGACCTCGGCGACCGTCCTGGCCCGCGACATGCCGAAGGCCAGCACCGCGTCGGGCTGCACGACGTCGAGCGCGCCCGCCGTGAGCGCGCCGAGCAACTCACCGGCCGAGCGCGCCATCTCACCGCCCGCTACCTTGATGCCGACCTGCTCACGCAGCGTCCGCATGCCCGCCAGGTCGGCCGCGGGCAGCGGCTCTTCCAGCCAGAGCACGCCCAGGTCGGTTAGCTCTTCCGCGATCCTGCGCACGGCCGCGAGATCGAGCGCGGCGCCGACATCACCCGGCATCCTCCACCACTGGTTCAGGTCAGTCATGATCACGAGCTCGTCACCTGCCACCGCCCGCGCGGCGCGCACCGCCGCGAGCCCGGCCGCAGGATCCTCGCGCGCGATCCGGATCTTGACGGCGCGAAATCCCGCCTCACGGGCGGCGACGACCGCGTCGGCTCGCTCGGCCGGGCTCGCGGACCGGCCGAAGGACGCATAGCAGTCGATGGCATCAAGCGCGCCGCCGAACAACGTGGCCACCGGCAGGCCAGCCACCTTCCCCGCGATGTCCCACAGCGCGGCCTCGATCGGCCAGTAACGCCGGCCGTGAAAGGCGATCGTGTCAAGCACGGCAACATGCCTGGCGATCCGAAGCGGGTCGGTGCCGATGAAGAGATCCGCGTAGCCTGCGAACCCGTCCATGGCGTCGCCCGAGCCATAACCGGTGATGCCCTCGCTGGTGCGGATCCGGACGAGGGTGGCATCGAAGTGACGCCGGGGCACCGGATCCCAGGCTGCCAGGAACGGCGGGTCGAGCGGCAGCCTCATCGGCTCGACGTCGATCGCGGTTATCCGCACGGCCCGTTGTCTTCATGAGCCGAGTCTTCAGGAGCCGAGTCTTCATGAGCCGAGTCTTCAGGAGCCGAGTCTTCAGGAGCCGAGTCTTCAGGAGCCGTGTAGTAGGGGTTGGCCGGGCGGCTGCTAGCGGCCAGGACGTCGGCGAGGTCCGGCGTGCCCGCGGCACCTGCGCGCAGCGCCGCGAGCGTAGCGGCCCGGTTGTTCGCGTAGACCAGGTCGGCGTCCCTGGCTTCCGGGTTGACCCAGACAGCGGCGATGAGGACGACGTGATCACAGTCGGCCACGCTTATCACGCCGGCCGCGACCGCGTCGGCGACCCCGGCCGCCACGCCGGCCTGCGCCGCTCCCCAGGTCAGGCTGCCGTGGCGAGCATCGGCGAGCGGGGCCTTGTTCACGAAGAGGGTCATCGGCTTGGCTGGCACACCCGGCTTGACGACGGCTACGAACGGGACGTGACCCTGGCGGGGGGTCGCCAGCGCCGTCGCCCATGCGGTGCCCGCCGGGCCGTCACGACGCCCGAGCACGGTATTGAGATGGGCCGCCTCCGCGCCGTCGCCGATGAAGCTCTCGCCGATCGCAAGCACAGGCAACTCGCCCATGTGCACCCCCGCACCGCATCGTCCGCACCGTCGTGACCGAGGCTATCGATCGCGCTCTGGTACGCAAAGACCGTTGCGGGGTATTGGTGACAAAACTAGGCTGACTGCATTCGCCTGGGCCCGCCACAGCTCGGCCTGATACGTCAGGGAGGCAGTGTGACGCGGATCCTGCTCAGGCGTGCCGCGCTGGCCGTGGTCACCTTGTGGATCCTCAGCCTGATCATCTTCCTGGCCGGTCAGGTGCTGCCCGGAGACCCAGGCCGCAACGTGCTCGGGCCGCTCGCCTCGGCCGCGGCCGTGCGGACCTACGATCAGCAGCTCGGCGTCGACCGGCCGCTGGTGGTTCAGTACCTGAGCTGGATCGGCGGAATGCTGCACGGCAACATGGGCATCTCCTACATCTATCGCACGCCGGTCGAGCCGATCATCATCGGGGCGCTCGGCAATTCAGCCAAGCTAGCGCTGCTGGCGCTGCTGATCATCATCCCCCTCGGCATCACCGGAGGCGTACTCGCGGCACTGCACCGGGGCAGGTTCATCGACCGGATCATCTCGCTGACCGGGCTGAGCGCGTCGACCGTGCCTGAGTTCGTATCGGGCATCGTGATCATCACGGTCTTCGCGGTGGCGCTCAAGGTGCTGCCGTACCCAACCGGGGCGCTCTCCGGGTTGCCGCTGCCCACTCAGCTAGATCACCTGATCATGCCGGTCGTCCCGCTCGTGCTTGTCCTGTTCGGCTACGTCGCCAGGATGGCCAGAGCCGGCACGATCGAAGCCCTTGACTCGGACTACGCGAGGACGGCTGCCCTGAAGGGACTGCCGCGCAGCGTGGTGATCCGCCGGCACATCCTGCGCAACTCCCTGCTGCCGACGATCACGGTCATCGCCACCCAGACCGGCTACCTGATCGGCGGGCTCGTGGTGGTCGAACGGCTCTTCGATTACCCGGGAATCGGAGACCAGATCTACTCCGCTGCCACGCTGAAGGACTTCCCGATGCTCGAGGCGGGCGTGCTGATCGTCGGCGTGGTGTACCTGGTGGCGACGCTGATAGCGGACGTCCTGTACACAGTGCTCAATCCGCGCCTGCGGGTCGAGGCGGTCACGTGAGCGAACTCGCCGTGACCGATGTCGCCGTCACGCGCGCGGTAGCCGCACCGCCAGCGTCATGGCACCTGCTGCTGCGCAGGCCCACGTTCCTGATCGGGGCGGCGATCTTGCTGTGGTGGATCACCTGCGCCGTCTTCGGCAACTCGATCGCCCCGCATAATCCGCTCGCGCTTGAGTTGCTCCACGGCAATAACCCGCCGTCTGCCGCGCATCCCTTCGGCACCGACCAACTTGGCCGCGACGTGCTGAGCCGCGTGATCGTGGGGTCCAGGGACATCCTGGTCGTCGCGCCGACTGCCACCTTGCTCGGTATCGTGCTCGGCACCGCGCTCGGGCTGGTCATGGGTTACTTCGGCGGCGCGATCGACACCGTGCTCGGCCGCGTCGTGGAGGCGGTGCTCGCCCTGCCCGTCGTCGTCGTCGCGTTGCTGTTCATCGCGGCGGTCGGCCGCTCGACGCTGACGAGCATCGTCGTGATCGGCTTCATCTTCACCCCGCTGATCGCCCGGACGGTCCGGACGGCGGTGCTCGTGGAGCGCCAGCAGGATTACCTGGCCTCAGCGCGGCTGCTCGGGGAGAAGCCCGGCTACATCATGTTCGCCGAGATCTTGCCCAACGTGCTTCCGGTGATCATCGTCGAGTTCACGGTCCGCCTCGGCTACGCCATCTTCGCCGTCGCCACCCTGGCGTTCCTCGACCTCGGGCCGCAGCAGCCAACGCCCGACTGGGGCGGCGACATCGCCGCCAACTACGGCCTGCTCAGCGCTGGCTACTGGTGGGAGACGCTGTTCCCCGCGCTGGCCATCGCCTCGCTCGTGCTGGCCGTCAACCTGGTCACCGATTCGATCGAGCAGGTGCTCTCTTGACCAGCCAGGAGGCGGCCGATCCGGTCTTGCGGGTCGACAGGCTCACGGTGACCTACCGGGTCAGGGGGCAGGGCCAGGCCGTCGTGCGGGGCGTGTCCTTCGACATCGGCCGGCGCGAGTCCTATGGCCTGGTGGGCGAGTCAGGGTCGGGCAAGTCCACGGTCGCGCTCGCGCTGACCAGGTACCTGCCACGCAACGGCAAGATCAGCGCCGGGTCGATAAGCATCGCGGGGACCGACCCGCTGGCTATGACGGCGGCGGAACTTCGGAACCTGCGCGCCAGGACCGTGTCGATGGTGTACCAGGAGCCAGGGCGGGCGCTCAACCCGTCCATCCGGGCAGGCCGACAGGTCGCCGAGGTCTTCCGGATCGCCGGCCTGGACCGTGGTTCGGCTCACGACCGGGCCGAGGACATGCTGCGCAGGGTGCAGATCGCCGATCCAGGGCTGGTGATGGATCGCTATCCGCATCAGCTTTCCGGCGGGATGGCGCAGCGAGTGGTGATCGCGATGGCGCTCGCCGCCGAGCCGGCGCTGCTCATACTCGATGAGCCGACCACGGCCCTGGACGCCACGGTCGAGGCGGAGGTCCTCGACCTCGTCGCCGGGCTACGCGCCCAGATGGCCACGGCCGTGCTGTTCATCAGCCACAACCTGGCGGTGATCGCCAAGATGTGCGACCGGGTCGGCGTGCTCTACGCGGGCGAGCTGGTGGAGGAGGGCCCGGCAGACGAGCTGTTCGGCCAGCCCAGGCACCCCTACACCGTCGGCCTGCTCCGCTGCATCCCGCGCCGGGGTCAGCGCAAGGACCACGGCAGGCTCGACGCCATCCCCGGCTTCCTGCCACAGCCTGGCCAGTACATCACCGGCTGCATCTTCGCCGAGCGCTGCTCGCTGGCGCGCGAGGAATGCTGGGAGGCGCCGCCGCCGGC
>JASIBM010000657.1 GCA_030045175.1 Streptosporangiaceae bacterium
GGGCGTGATCAGGCCGGCCGCGACCTGCAACAGCGTGGTCTTCCCCGCGCCGTTCGGGCCGACGATGGCCCAGCTTTCGCCGTCGTGCACGGTCCAGTTGACGTCGGCGAGCAACATGGACTCGTCGCGCCGCACGCCCACGTCACGAAGCCGCAGCACCTCGGCGGGCATCCGCCTCTCCTTCCCGCTCGCCTACGGGGCGCCTTAGGGCGCCGCCTTCCCTCGTCGCCAAACCCGCTCCTCAGTCCAGGCGGCGCCGCGCCCCTGCGGCTCGCTCGCGCGCTCTCGCCTCCGGCTCCGCCTTCGGCTCGACCGCGCAGGCCTTCCCGCTCGCCTCCGGGCGCCCTTCAAGGCGCCGCCTTCCCTCGTCGCAAACAGCGTTCCTGCGTCCAGGCGGCGTCGGCGCCCTGCGGCTCGCTCGCCTTCCGGGCGCTTTAGGGCGCGTCAAAGCGTGGCTGCCAGGATGCGACGAGCGTCGCGAGGCCGTCAGCGCCGCCGCTGGCCAGTTCCTGCCATGGGACCGTGACGTCGATGACCGCGATGCCGGACGTCGGGAAGTCGGCGGGCTCGCCGGTCAAGATCTCCGTCACGTCCGCCGCTGCCGGATTGTGCCCGACGTACATCAGGCTCCGTATCCGCGACTCGACCTCGGCGAAGACCGCGAGCAAGTCCCTGGCACCCGCGTCATAGAGGCGGGGCTCGGTGACCACGTCGGGCTCGTCATCGAGTTCGGCGCTCACGTATCGCCAGGTCTGCTTCGCCCGTTTCGCGCTCGAGCAGAGCACCAGGTCGGGCGTCAGGCCGCGTTCGGCCAGCCAGCGGCCGGCCGCGGCGGCGTTCTTGCAGCCTCTCGGGCGCAGCGCCCGCTCGATGTCGGGGCCACCGGGAAGCTCGCCGGCCTTGGCGTGACGCATGACGATGAGCTGCCGTTGCGCTGTCATGACATCCATCGTCCGGCATGGCAGCCGCCGCTCCAAGGCCGGGCGCGGGCAAGGCACGCAAGGAGAGCAGCCGGGCGCGTTGCTGCGACCCCGGCGTGCTCTTGCCCCTCGCTCTGTGACGGTCAGCTAGTGGCCGCCTGCGCTGACTGGGCGCGCTCGTCGGTACCCGGATCGGCCGCCTCAAGCCCGCTCGCGCGCCGCTTGGAGATCACGATCGAGGTGACCACGATCGCCAGGGCGCCGAGCGCGACGCCGACGCGCAAGCCGGTGCTGCCCGCGTACTTGACCACGCTGGTCGCGATGAGCAGCGAGACCAGGTTCATGACCTTGATCAGCGGGTTGATCGCCGGGCCCGCGGTGTCCTTGAACGGGTCGCCGACGGTGTCGCCGATCACGGTGGCCGCGTGCGACTCGGAGCCCTTGCCGCCGTACTTGCCCTCCTCGACCAGCTTCTTGGCGTTGTCCCAGGCGCCGCCAGCGTTAGCGAGGAAGACCGCCATCAGCACGCCGACACCGATGGCGCCCGCCAGGTACGACCCGAGCGGGCCGTAGCCGAACGCGAAGCCGACCGCGATCGGGGTCAGCACCGCGAGCAAACCAGGCGTGGCGAGCTCGCGCAGCGAGTCCTTGGTGCAGATGTCCACCACCGCGCCGTACTCGGGTTTCTCGGTGAAGTCCATGATCCCCGGGTGCGCCCTGAACTGCTCGCGCACCTCGACGACCACCCGCTGCGCGGCGCGGCCGACGGCCCTGATAAGCAAGCTCGCGAACATGAACACCACGGCGGCGCCCACGATGAGGCCGACAAGAACGTTCGGCTGGTCGATGGAGAGGCTGAAGTGCATGCCCTTCGGCAGCGCCTGGGCGACAGCCGTGTGGAACGCGCCATACAGGGCGGTAGCCGCAAGCACGGCGGTCGCGATCGCGATGCCCTTGGTGATCGCCTTGGTCGTGTTGCCGACCGCGTCCAGGTGCGTCAGGATCTGGGCGCCCTCGCCCTCCACGTCGCCACTCATCTCGGCGATGCCCTGGGCATTGTCGGTCACCGGGCCGAACGAGTCCATCGACACGATCACGCCGACGGTGGTGAGCAGGCCGGTGCCCGCGAGCGCCACGGCGAACAGGGCGAGCGTCGCGTTGCCCGTGCCGAGCAGGAACGCCCCGTAGACGGCCGCGCCGATCAGCAGCGCCGAGTAAACGCCTGACTCCATGCCGGTGGAGATCCCTGACAAGATCACGGTCGCCGGGCCGGTCGTGGAGCTGTCTGCGATGTCACGCACCGGCTTGCGCGTGGTCTCGGTGAAGTAACCGGTTAGCAGCTGGATCGTGCTGGCGAGAACGAGGCCGATCAGGACGGCGCCGATCGCGAGCCAGCGCGGGCTACCCGAGTGCCCCAGGATGCCGCTCGTCGCGTTCGTCAGGCCGCTGAAGCGGGCGGGCAAGAACAAGAACGCGGCGCCAGCGACGAGCAGCGCGGAGATGACGGCCGAGACGAAGAAACCGCGGTTGATCGCCGACATGCCGCTGCGATCGCCCTTGCGCGGGGCGACCACGAAGATCCCGACGATCGCGGTGATCACGCCGATGGCCGGCACGATCAGCGGGAAGACAAGGCCGATGTTGCCGAACGCGACCTTGCCGAGGATCAGGGAGGCCACCAGCGTGACCGCGTAGGACTCAAACAGGTCGGCGGCCATGCCCGCGCAGTCGCCGACGTTGTCACCAACGTTGTCGGCGATCGTCGCGGCGTTGCGCGGGTCGTCCTCTGGGATGTTCTTCTCCACCTTGCCGACTAGGTCGGCGCCCACGTCGGCGGCCTTGGTGTAGATGCCGCCGCCGACGCGCATGAACATGGCCAGCAGCGCAGCGCCGAAGCCGAATCCCTCGAGCACGCTCGGCGCGTTGCCCTTGTAGATCAGCACCACGATCGCGGCTCCGAGCAGGCCGAGGCCGACCGTGAACATGCCGGCCACGCCGCCGGTGCGGAACGCGATCCGCAGCGCGTGCCGTTCCCCTGTCTCCCGTGCCGCCGCGGCCACCCGCACGTTGCCGCGGACCGTGAGCGACATCCCCGTGAAGCCGGTGAGCGCCGAGAACAGCGCGCCGACGAGGAAGAACGCCGAGCGGCCCAAACGGACGGCGAGGTCGTTCGCCGGCACAGGCAACAGGAGCAGCACGAAGAAGATCACCACGACGAAGACGCTCAGGGTCCTGAACTGCCTGCGCAGGTACGCGGCCGCGCCCTCTTGGACCGCCTTGGCGATCTCCTGCATCTTCGCCGTGCCCTGGCTCGCCGCCAGCACCTCTCTGACCAGTACGGCCGCCACGCCAAGGGCCAGCAAGGCCACGACGGCCACGACCACAATCCAGGTCAGGTTGGATCCAGTCACGGTGGCCACGCCGCTAGACCCGCTAGCGAGGGCACCGAACCTTGTCGTCATCTGTCCTCCTCGACAGGACTTCCCAAGCTTCGCAACTACTCAGGTTCGCAAAATCGCGTAACTGCTCCGGTTATCTAGATCTACGGAAATATAGGCCAGCATCGACCCTGATTACCTATGATCACCATGTTTGGCCACGTCGACCACGGTGGTCACCGGAGTCTACGCATCCGAGTACGCACTCGCGTAGCCGGGGCCAGACATTGCGATGCCGCGACCTGCTCGCGATCAAAAGGTAACTCGCGTCGCCCGGCCGGGTCAGGCCGACGCCCCCGCCGTCACCGAGCCCGACAGTGGCCAGCTCATCCGGACGCTGGTCCCGGCGGGCGTCTCGCTGATCTGAACGTCGTCGGCCAGGCCAGCGATGACCGCGAGCGAGAAGCCAGGCGGCACCAGCGCGCTCGCGTCGCTCCCTGGTGACCCGCCCGGATCCGGCGGCGATTCCGTCTGGCCGGCGCCCGGCCGCTCGGCCTCCGCCTGGCCCGACGAAGTCCCCCTGTTCACGACCTCGACCTCGAAGCGGCCCGCGTGGTCGGTCAGCGTGACGTGAACCGGCTCGGCCGGGCACGCCGCCTGGTGCGCCTCGACCGCGCGGGAGCACGCCTCGCCGACGGCCAGCCGCACCTCATCGAGCAGCGAGTCCGGCACGCCACTGCGCCTGGCCACGGCGGTGGCGATCAGGCGGGCCGTCCGCACGTGCGCCGAGAGCGGTGTGAAGGTTACTTCTACCGTGGCCATCTCAAGCCATCTGACCGCAGTAGCCTGGCGGCTACTTCTCGGCTTTCCTCGCCGTCACGGCCTCGTCCACGGTGCCGTGAATGCCGAAGACCTTTGTCAGGCCGGTAATGCGGAAGATCTTCAGTATCCGCTCCTGATTGCAGACCAGGTCGAGCGACCCGTCGTGAGCACGCACCCGCTTGAGCCCGCCCACGAGTACGCCGAGGCCGGTGGAGTCCAGGAACTCCACCTTCTCCATGTTCACGACTAGCTGGTGGTGACCCTCGTTCACCAACTCGATGAGCAGCTCACGCAGCCGGGGCGCGGTATAGACATCGATCTCGCCCTCCACCTCAACGATCTCGATGCCGTCCTGGTTGTGATGCTTCAGGTTCAGATCCACAGATTCCTCCAACGCCATGCTCCCATTATCCCAGCCGCCGGCCGAGGCTGAGCCCCGCCAGCACGCCAGGCGCGTTTTCGCGCGCCACGCGGAGCCTGGTCCCCGCGCGTATCCGGCCGCGCTCTAGCCACTGTCTATACCAGATCGCGACGACAGGCACCCGTCCCACTGATGACAGACTTCAGTTATCATGCCTGATCCACGACCCCCATCCGCCGCCGACAAGCCGGTGCTTATCGCTAGCGCGAGCCGGCCGCCGGCTATCGAGGAGATCTTGCGCGACGGCGCGGCCTCCGGCCGGCTGACGCACGTCGAGTACCTCCCGGCCAGGCCTGGACGCACGGCCGCCTGGCCGGACTGGGTTCCCGCCGACCTGGTCGCGGCCTTCTACCGGGCGGGTATACGCCAGCCATGGGCGCACCAGGTCGCAGCGGCCGAACACGCCAGAGCGGGACGCAACGTCATCTTGGCGACAGGAACGGCATCAGGCAAGTCCGCTGGCTACCTCGCGCCCGCCCTCACCTCGATCGGTGAGGGCGAGACCGTCCTGTACCTGGCGCCCAGCCGGGCTCTCGCCGCGGACCAGCTCAGGGGCGTGCTCACGCTCGGCGGCCCCGCATCGCGCGTCAACGGCAGGATCAGGCGGCCTCGCGGCGGCGTGCGGGGCGCACCATGGACGCGCGACCTGCTTGGGCCGCATGACATCGTCAGGCCAGGCGAGCTGGCCAGGGCGAGGCTCCTGGCGGGCACGGCTCGTGGGCTCGGCCTCGCGCTGCGAGCGGCCGTGCTCGATTCCGACACCGGTCCGGCCGAGCGGGACTGGGCACGCAGGCACGCCACCTTCTTGCTCACCACGCCGGACATGCTGCATTACGGGCTCCTGCCGCAGCATCAGCGCTGGGCCGGGTTCTGGCGACGGCTGCGATACGTGATCGTCGACGAATGCCACGGCTACCGGGGCGTGTTCGGGTCGCACGTCTCCCACGTGCTGCGCAGGCTACGCCGGATCGCGTCATATCACCGCGACGGCGGCGCGCCAGGCCCGGTGTTCATCCTCGCTTCGGCGACGATCTGGCAGCCCGAGCTCGCGGCTGAGCTGCTCACCGGGCTGCCGGCCCAGGCCATCACCGACGATTGCTCGCCGCGACCGCCACTGACCTTCGCCCTGTGGGAACCACCGCTGACCGCCCTGCGCGGCGAGGGCGGCGCCCGGCGGCGCCGCACTGCCGTAGCCGAGACCTCGGACCTGCTTGCTGAGCTCGTCCGAGGCGGCGTCCAGACGCTGGCGTTCATCAGATCAAGGCGCGGGGCTGAGGCGGCGGCGGTCGCCGCCAAGGCACGGCTGACCGAGGCCGGATACGGGCACCTGGCGGACCGCGTCGCCGCATACCGGTCCGGATACCTCGCGCAGGAACGGCGCCAACTGGAGGACTCGATGCGGGCGGGTGAGATAACCGCGCTCGCCGCGACCCCAGCACTCGAGCTTGGCGTCAACATCACCGGGCTGGACGCGGTGATCGTGGCCGGCTGGCCAGGCACGAGGGCTGCCCTGTGGCAGCAGGCCGGCCGGGCCGGCCGGGACGGCCGGGAGGCGCTGGCAATCCTGGTGGCACAGGACGACCCGCTGGACACCTACCTGGTGCACCATCCGGCGGCCCTGCTACACCAGCCAGTCGAGGCGACCGTGCTCGATCCGGCCAACCCCTACATCCTCGCGCCGCACCTGCGCGCCGCCGCCGCCGAGCTTCCGCTTACCGACGCCGACCTAGGCCTGTTCGGGCCGTCAGCGCCGGCCGTCGTCGACGACCTGGCCGACCAGGGGGTGCTGCGCGCCCGCGGCGGCCGCTGGTACCTATCGGGGGGTACGGGGGGTCGCTCCCCCGGGCAGGCACAAGCGGGGGGTACGGGGGGTCGCTCCCCCGGGCAGGCACAGGCGGGGGGTACGGGGGGTCGCTCCCCCAGGCACCCGCAGCTCACCGGGCTGCGCGGGACCGGAGGACGGCTGATCCGCATCGTCGAGTCGGCCACCGGGCGGCTGATCGGCACGATGGACGAGCCGTCCGCGCACGCGCTCGCCCACGCCGGGGCCGTCTATCAGCACCAGGGCGAGCTCTACCTGGTGACCAGCCTGGACCTAACCGAGGGCGTGGCGCTCGCCGAACCCGGCGACCCCGGTTACGTGACGTCGGCACGCCAGCACGCCGACATCTCGGTCACCGCGCGGTCTCGCAGCGCCGAATGGGGCGAGGCATCCGTCCACTTCAGGGACGTGCTCGTGTCCAGGCAGGTCACCGGGTTCACCAGGCGCTCGCCACAGACCGGCGAGTCGCTCGGTGAGTCCGCGCTGGACCTGCCACTGCGCACGCTGCCGACCAGGGCGGTGTGGTGCACGCTCTCGCCGGGCCAGCGCGCCGGGCTCGAAGGCACTGGGGTTGACGTGCCCGGCGCGGCGCATGCCGCCGAGCACGCGGCAATCGGCATGCTGCCGCTGGTCGCCGCGTGCGACCGCGCGGACGTCGGCGGGGTCTTCGCTGACCCGCACCCGCAGACCGGCCGGCTGACGGTCTTCGTCTACGACGCCAACGCGGGCGGCGCCGGCTTCGCCGAGCGAGGCTTCGGCGCGGCCTCGCGGTGGCTGCGGGCCGCGGCGCTCGCGATCGCCGATTGTGAGTGCACCACAGGCTGCCCTTCCTGCGTCCAGTCCCCGAAGTGCGGTTCTGGCAACCAGCCGCTGTCCAAGCAGGGTGCGTTGTCGCTGCTTAACTGCCTACTCACCGGCACAACCGAGGGAACGGCACGCTAAAGGGGCGACCCCCGCCGGGGGGGAGAGCGGGGGTCGCGGTACGGCCCGGCTCCGGGGGGACAGAGCGGTTCCGTAACTTAGGAAATCCTACGCGCGGAGGGGCAAAGTTACTAGCTAGTTCAGCTCTAAGGTGATTTGATTTCCAGAACGTCGCCTAAGCTGCCCGCCATGGACGCTCCCGCCGCCCCCGCCGCAGGCCCTGTTGCCGCCTTCTTCGACCTAGATAAGACGCTCATCTCCAAGTCGAGCACGCTTGCCTTTGTACCGTCGTTTTACCGGGATGGCCTGATCAGCCGGGCGCAGGCGCTCCGCGGCGCGTTCGCTCAGCTCGTCTTCCGCATCGGCGGGGCCGACCACAGGCAGATGGAAAAGATCAAGGAGCAGATCGCGCAGCTCTGCCGGGGCTGGCCAGCCGAGCGCGTGGCCGAGATCGTTACCAGGCACCTGCTTGACACGATCGGCCCGCTGGTGTACCCGGATGCTCGCGGCCTGCTCAACGCGCACCGGCAGGCCGGCCGGGACGTGTACATCGTGTCAAGCTCGGGGCAGGAGATGGTCGGCCCGATCGGCGCCATGCTCGGCGCGTCCGGGGTCATCGCGACCCGGATGCGGCTGACCGACGGGCGGTATACCGGCGAGCTTGAGTTCTACGCCTACGGCGAGGGCAAGGCCAGCGGGATACGCGAGCTCGCCGCTGAGCGCGGGTACGACCTGGCCGCGTGCTTTGCCTACAGCGACTCCGTGACCGACCTGCCCATGCTCGAGGCCGTCGGCCACCCGCACGCGGTCAACCCGGATCGCGAGCTGCGCAAGGTGGCCCACGCCAGGGGCTGGCCGGTACTCGCCTTCGCCGCGTAGGGCACCTTGGCAGTTCCGCCTGGGCATGAGTAGGGGCAGACCGATAAAGATCACGAATTGATCACGCCAGGGTCTTCCCAAGCCCGGTGATCGGACGTAGAAATGAGACACGGACCACCTGGTCCTACACGGCAGCCGGGTACCCACGCGCGACCAGCCGCGGGAGGCGGCCGAGGCAGGAGCAGCCAGCAGGACCGAGCGCCGTGGCGTTGGCTACGGCGGGTGCCCTGTCCGGCAGAAGAGTTGCACGCCTGGTAACCCGGCTGGCGTGGCTCAGCGGCGGCGTCTTCGCGAGGGGCGCCGCCGCTAGGCGTTTCGCACCGCCGACAGACGGTCGCACGAGGCGCCGCCGGCTGCCTGGCAAGGGTTCCCGCTTCGCAAGGGCTACCGCTAGGCAAGGGCTGCCGCTTGGCAAGGGCTACCCCTAGGCAAGGGCTGCCGCTTGGCAAGGGCTGCCGCTAGGCCTCTGGTCGCATAGGGCACCTCTAGTCGCAAAGGACACCGCCGCTCGCGAGCGTGGCGCCTGACCCGGCTACCCGGCGGGCGGTGCGAGAATCAATCGTCCCTCGCGGAATCGGATGCCCCGCGAATGGCTGGCTCGGCCGTACGCGAGACTGGACGTGACAGCGAGAAGGGAGTGAGCATGGCTGAACCCGCGACAAGCCGCCGGGCGAACCCGGCACGAGCCTCGTCGGATGGGACCGCCGGGTATGAACCGCCGGCGCGCGATCCCTCGCTGGGTGACCTCGTCGCCCTGGCGGTCAGCGACCTCACGCAGCTCGTCAAGTGCGAGGTGGATCTCGCGAAGCTTGAGCTCAAGGAAGACGCGCGGCGACTGGGATTCGGTGGCGTGCTCGTCGGCATGGCCGCCTTCGTCGGCTGCCTCGTCTTGATGTTGCTGTGCTTCGCCTTCGCGTACGGCCTGGAGGCTCTCGGCATCTGGAGCTGGGCTTCCTTCCTGATCGTCGCGGGTACCTGCGTCCTGCTCGCGGCCGGTACGGTCGCCTTCGGGTTCACCAAGTTCCACGGCCTCACCGGCCTGCGCAGGACGCGCACCACCGTCTCCGACGACCTGGCGCTGATCCGCAGGGATGATTCACTGTCCCAGGCCGGATCGGCGGAGGCCAGGTAAGCGATGGCGCCGGGCGGCGAGGCGTCGATCTATCTCGACGGCCCGTGGTCACACCGTTCGGTGAGCGCGAACGGAACGCGCTTCCACATCGCCGAGAGCGGCGACGGCCCGCTCGTCCTGCTGCTGCACGGCTTCCCGCAGTTCTGGTGGACCTGGCGGCATCAGCTAGCCACGCTCGGCAGCGCCGGCTTTCGCGCCGTCGCCGTCGACCTGCGCGGATACGGCGGCAGCGACAAGCCGCCGCGCGGATACGACCTGGTCACGGCCGCGTCCGACGCGGCCGGGCTGATCCGCTCGCTCGGCGAGGCGAACGCGGTGGTCGTGGGCCACGACTGGGGCGGCATGATCGCCTGGACCATGGCCGCCTATTTTCCCAAGGTGGTCCGGCGGCTTGGGATCGTCGCCGCCGCGCATCCGCTGCGGCTGCGCGCGGCGGTTCTGGCCGACCCGCTCGGTCAGGGCCGGAGCAGCGGGTACCTGCTGCGCTATCAAGTACCCGTGCTGCCCGAGCGTCAGCTGCTGCGAGACCGGGCCGAGCAGGTAGGCAGGCTACTCGCGGCGTGGTCGGGGCCCGGATGGCCAGACCCGGCCACAGAGCGTACATACCGGTCGGCGATGTGTGTTCCTTCCGTTGCCCACTCGGCTCTTGAATACCACCGCTGGCTGCTGCGCTCGCGCCTGCGCCCAGACGGGATGCGGTATGCGCGCGCCATGCGGGCTCCGGTTCAGGCGCCCACGCTGCAGATCCACGGCGCGCTTGACAGTTGCATGAGACCGAGCGCGGCCCGTGGGTCGAGCAGGTTCGTGGATGGACCCTATCGATGGCGGCTCGTGGACGGGGCTGGTCACTTCCCGCACGAGGAGATGCCTGACCGGTTCGATTTCGAGCTGCGCTCCTGGCTAGCCGATCCTGAACCGGAGCGGTGAGCGCTGAGGTGACTGTGGCGGGCGGCCAGCGGCGCGACCGGCCGGAGCCCAGGGAAAGGGATGCGGCGGGCAGGCCGAGGAACGCCCGGCCGAGGGACGCGCTCGGCAGGCCGCTCGCGCGGACCGCGATCGGCGAGCCGGTGACCGATGAGAACCTGCGGCTTGCCCCGCGCGAGGCGTTGCTGCTCGCTCAGGAGCTGATCGACTCTGGCCGGCCGTTTCACGCACACGAGGTGCTCGAGGCGACGTGGAAGGCGGCGCCCGCCGCGGAGCGCGGCCTGTGGAAGGGGCTCGCACAGCTCGCGGTGGGCCTGACCCACGCCAGGCGCGCGAACGCGGTCGGGGCGGTGGCGCTGCTCAGGCGGGGTGGCGACGCGGTTGGCGCCTTCGCAGCCACCGGCGACGCCATCGGACCCGCCTCCTTGATCGACGCGGCCGGGATCAGCGATGCGGCCCGGATGCTGGCCGACCGGATCGAGCACGACGGCCTCGGCTCGGTCCCGTCGCACGAGATCACGCTGAGGCTCACCCGGTCGCAGCACTCATGACCGCGGACGATTTCTCAGCAGTTGCTGACAGGCGATCACGATCATGTGGTGCGACCCCGCGGTGCGCGGGCGTTACTGGCAGGACTCAGTCGAGACCGGCTTCGCCCGCAGTTCACCCAGCCGAACGTCGGGCGTTATCTCACTGCTCGTCAGCGCGTACCCGACGCCCGGTTGTTGTACGCCGGCGGCGAATACCATGCCATAGACCCGGCCATCCGGGGCGATCAGCGGACCGCCAGAGTTCCCTGGGCGGACAAGGGCTCTGATCGGGTAAATTTCGCGTATCAACCGGGTCTTGTTATAGATATCCGGGCCATTGGCCAGCTCGGACCTGTCCACCCGCGCTGGAACGGCGGTGAAGGCCGCGTTCAGCGGATACCCGGCGACGACCGCGCTGGCGCCAAACCTGGCGGGACCCGCCAGGCGCAGGCTAGGAACGTTGAGGCCGGGGACGTACAGGACGGCAATGTCTCGCCTTGGGTCGAACAGGACCACGCGGGCCGTGATGGGGGGCGCCATCCCCACGTAGACCTGCGGCCCCCCGGTGACGCCCGCGACCACGTGCGCGTTGGTGATCACCCGGTGCTGGCCGATCGCGAAGCCGCTGCCCTCGATCGTCCGAGCGCAACTCGGCGCCACGCCCTCGATCTTGACGACGCTCTGCCTGTCCATGGCCAGTCCCACCGACAGCAGCACCCGGGGATCTGGCTTGGGCATGTCAAGCGCGTTCTCTGTGCCTAGCGCGCCGAAGATCTGCGCGTACGGCGGACTGCTCAGCAGCCTGCCGAAGGCGGAGAACTTCTTTTGCACCGGCACCGGGATGAGATGCTTCACGGCACTGAGCACGATGGAGTCGTGGACTTCCGTGGCGATCGCGGGCGAAGGCGTCGCGCTCACGACGATCGCGCCGATCAGCCAGGCCAGCAGCAAGATCGCCACGACGTTCACGACCGCCCCGCCGATCGCGTCGAGCACGGTCGTGGGCCTGCGCTTGATTCGCGAGCGGATCACGACGCCGAGCGCCGACGCGAGCAGCATTCCGCCGACGGCGGCGACGAAGACGAAGACGATCGCCAGCACCGCGCGCAGGTTCTGGCTGTTCGTCAGCGCGAAGGAAAGGCCGTGCGCGAAGTGCACGCCTACCATCGCGCCGCAGATGAAGCCCCCGAAACTCAGGATTGCGATGATAAAACCCTGACGGTACCCGGCGACCGCGAAGGCAGCAGCCAGCGCGATCAGAACCACGTCGAGCATGTCACCCGGCACAGTTATCCAAGGTATCTGGCATTGGCGCCGCGGCAAACGCCGCGCTCCCGATCGCGATTCACGGTGCGGTCGGCAGCGACGCGCCGGAACCTGGCGGGAGGTCGATGACCCGGGCGAAATCCCATGGCCGCTCCCACCCGCCCAGCGCGAGCAGGCGGTCAAGCAGGAAGGCGGTGAAGCCCCAGACCAGCATGCCGCCAGCCTGGAACGCGGGGCCGGTGCCGCCAGCGGGATACCTGATCGTGAGCCTGGCCGCCGGATCGGCCAGGTCAGCCACAGCGACCCTGGCCACCGCGGTGATCTCGGCCAGGTCGCCAGGTGCCACCGGCCCCGGGTCGCGCCACCAGGCCAGGACAGGCGACACCAGGAATCCGCTCCGCATGATGTACAGATCGGGCAGCACCGCGACAACCTCAACGCTCGCCGGGTCGACGCGCGCTTCCTCGGCCGCCTCACGCAGCGCGGCGGCCACGGGCCCGTCGTCGTCCGCGTCGACCGCACCCCCCGGGAAGGCGGGCTGGCCGGCGTGGCGGCGCAGCGACTGGCTGCGCTGCACGAGCAGCACATCGGGGCCAGCCGACTCGGTGCCGAATAGCACGAGGACGGCGGACCGGCGCCCGCCGCCCGGCGGCGGGCGCATCGGCTCTGGCACTGCCATGCGGCGGGCCGACTCGGCCAGCTTGATCAGCCAGGCAGGCGCTGTGCTGGCCCGGTCGGGGCTGGCCCGGTCGGGGCTGGCCCGGTCAGGGCTGGCCCGGTCTGGCGCGGCGAGCTCGCCGTTGCCATCAGGGCCGGTCACGAGAACGGGCCGGGCTTGACCAGCCGGCCGGCGATGACTGGATCGGTAGGGCCTTCGCCGAACGAGGGGCAGAGCGCCGACACGGCGCAGGCACCGCAGGCTGGGCGGCGTGCGTGGCAGATCCGGCGGCCGTGCCAGATCAGCCGGTGCGAGAGCATGGTCCACTCACTCTTGGGGAAGAGGGATCCTACCTCGTGCTCGACCTTCTCCGCGTCATCTGAAGTGGTCCAGCCGAACCGCCTGGCGAGCCTGCCAAAGTGGGTGTCAACAGTGATGCCCGGAATCCCGAACGCGTTGCCGAGAACGACGTTGGCCGTCTTCCTGCCCACCCCGGGCAGCGTGACCAGATCGGCCAGCCGGTTCGGCACCTGTCCGCCGAACCTGTCGCACAACGCCTGGCCGAGTCCGATGATGCTGGTCGTCTTGGCCCGGAAGAACCCGGTGGACACGATGATCTTCTCGATGTCCTCGCGCTCGGCGCCCGCATAGTCGGCGGCCGTGCGGTACCTGGCGAACAGCACCGGCGTGACCAGGTTCACTCTCTTGTCAGTGCACTGCGCCGACA
This sequence comes from Streptosporangiaceae bacterium, assembly GCA_030045175.1. Taxonomy (GTDB): domain Bacteria; phylum Actinomycetota; class Actinomycetes; order Streptosporangiales; family Streptosporangiaceae; genus Chersky-822. Next base: position 13,401 of record JASIBM010000657.1, read on the forward strand.
AGATCGTCGCCACCAGCAACTCCAGCGGCGAGGTGAAGTTGAGCTCGCAATGCGCGTCCGGGTAGAGCTCGGCGAGTTCCCTGTTGATCCGCCTGGCCCGGCGGACCAGCGCGGTTCGGGTTGGCGTGGTAACCACTCGTCAAGACTACGGTCACCGGCGAGCTCCGCTAGCCCGCTCCGGCGCGCCCTTGGCTTGCGGACTCTGCCAGCCCCTTAGTGCCTTGCGGACTCTGCCAGCTCCTTAGTGCCTTGCGGACTCAGCCAGTTCCTTAGTGCACGGCGCAGCTTCCGGGCAGGAACGGCAGCCGCGCTAGGCCCGCCGACTCTGCCTCGGCCGCGCCGACGTGACGGCCAAGCACTATCGTGGCCACGGACAGCGCCCCGGCGCGCCGCAGCGCCATCGCGGCAGACTGAGCGCTCGCCCCGGTGG
>JASIBM010000011.1 GCA_030045175.1 Streptosporangiaceae bacterium
TCGGCGTTGCCGGCCGCCACCTCCACCGCCTCGCTGATCGCGATGCCGAGGCTTCCGGTCGAGTCCGGGTGCTGAGCGAGGATCGCACGGCCGGCCGACGTGACGTCCGACGGGCTCGGGTGCACGGTCGCGCCGTAGGTCTGCATCAAGATCTTGCGGTACGGCTTCTGGTCGTAGGAGGACCGGACCATCCAGACCTCTAGGTCCAGGCCGAAGAGTGCACAGGCGAACGACAGCGCCGTGCCCCACTGGCCGGCGCCGGTCTCCGTGGTGAGCTTGCGCACGCCCTCTTCGGCGTTGTAGTACGCCTGCGGGACGGCCGTGTTCGGCTTGTGCGAGCCCGCCGGGCTCACGCCCTCGTATTTGTAGTAGATCCTGGCCGGCGTGCCGAGATCCTGCTCCAGGCGGCGGGCGCGGTACAGCGGCGTCGGCCGCCAAAGCCGGTACACGTCGAGCACTGGCTCGGGGATGGGAACGTGCCGGTCGCCCGAGACCTCCTGCCTGATCAGGGCGGCAGGGAACAGCGGGGCGAGGTCGTCGGGCCCTACTGGCTCCCTGGTGCCCGGGTGCAACGGCGGTGGCGGCGGGGCCGGCAGGTCGGCGACGATGTTGTACCACTGGCCCGGCATCTGTGACTCGTGCAGGACGTACTTGACCTGATTCGCCATGCCCACCTCCGGGGGGTGCCGCTTGCTCGGGCTCAAGGTGCCTGGGCTCAAGGTGCTCGGGCTCTGCTCGGGCTCGAGGTGCCTGGGTGATTACGCTAGCCCACTGCTGCCCGCTGCGTGAGTTGATGCTTGACCGCGGCAACTTGTCCCCATTACCTCGGCCGGATCGGTTGCGGCGCGATCCGGCCCGTGCAATCGTTAGACGGTTAACTCGGACTAGCCGGCTAGCCTGCGATGACGCCCGCTACCCCGGCTTGACCGTGACTGGCGGGCGTTGCCCGTGGCCCGTGATAATTTCAGCGACCTGCGAGGTCATGCGGCGGCATCACGAGCCAGCTGTAGCGGAGGTTGTGGGGTCTTGTCGGTGCGGGCAGCCTTCTCACGACGCGCGGCTGGTCCCCCATGCTGGCGGTCCGTCTAGCCATGGCCGCAGGACGCAAGGATCGGCGCAAGCCTGGCCAGGGCGAACCAGGGGACGCGCGCGCGGCCGCAGACGAGGCGCGCGCCAGGCAGCGAGACCGGCATGACCCGAGGGCTCACGACCTGCAGGCTCCTGGTGGCGGCAGCGACGCCGAGGCCGATCAGTGGCTGAACCCATTTCGCATCGTCCCGCCCGCTCAGCCGGCCAGCGCCCGGCGCGTGCAGCCGGGGCAGCCCGCGCAGATCTGGCATGAGCCGGCCGACGGCCAGGGGGAGTTCGAGCGCAACGGACCTGGCCCGGCCGGGCCAGGTCCAGGCGCGGCCAGGCCGGGACCGGGTGCGGCGCGCGAGTACCGGCGCCCCGAGGCCGGCTGGCCCGAGTACCGGGGTGCCGAGCCCGGCTGGCAGGAGCCGGGGAACGGCTGGCACGACGGTCATGGCCAGGCACCGGAGTCGCCGCGGTGGCCTGCCCGGGGTGAGCCTGGCGATGGCTACGGCCCCCCGGTCAGTCACGACCAGCGGGCCGGCCCGCCTGACTGGCGGGAGGACTGGCCGCCGCAGGGTGCGCAGCGGTATCCCCAGCGCCCCAGACCCAGGCCGAGTCCAGGGCTAACGTCCAGTCCGGGCCAGGGCGGCCAGCCATGGCGTGACCATCCTCAGGGACCTGGCGGGTGGGATGGGCACGACCCGGACCAGGGTGAGGCGTATTACCCGGACGACCGGCGACGCTGGCACGCGCCAGACTTTCGAGACGCACCCGACTCGCAATATGGCCCGGAGGCGCTGTACCCGCCGGCCTGGCGATATGGCCCGGACTCCCGATACCCGTCGCAGCCAGCTGGGTACGGTCCCGGCGATGGGACGTGGCGGCCCCAGGACCACCAGTCCCGGCGCTGGGAGGGCGGCGGTCCGCCTGACGGGTACGGGGGACGCGACTGGGCTCCAGACGGAGCCGGGTACTACCCGGCGGATCGGCGCGCGCCACGCGACGGATTCGGGCACGACGCGCCCGGGCGGCCGGCCGGCCGGCCCAGGATGGGCGGTGGGTACGCGAGCCGTGATCATCGTGCCGCTGGCGGGTACGCGCGTGACGACTACGGTCCGCAGGATGGCTACGCCCACCCGGGCAGGGACTTTGCTGCCAACGATCGCGGGCCGGCGCACGGCCGCGGACCAGGCGCTGGCTACGGGCCAGGCGGGCCGCGCGGGCCGTTCCGGTACGGTCCGCAAGACGGGTACGGACCGCCGGAGGGGTACGGACCGCAAGAAGACGGGTACGGACCGCCGGAGGGTTACAGGCCGCAAGACGGGTATGGACCGCAGGACGGGTACAGGCCGCAAGACGGGTACGGCCCTGCGCAGGGGTATGGCCCATCAGATCGCCGCGGTCCGCCCGCGGGCTACGGACCGCAGGAATGGTACGGGCCGCCCGGTGACCCGGCATGGCGCGACCGGGCCGACGGCGCGCCGAGACGGCCTCGCGGATACCAGCCGATGGCTGGCAGGCCGCCTGCGGACGGCGGCGGGCCGTGGCGCGGTCGCGAGCCGTCGGCTCGGGGCGGGCCATGGCAGGAGGACGGCCGGGACGGTCGTGGCTGGCAGGAGCCGGCACCCAGGTGGGCGCCGCCGCGCGGGCGCGCCGGCGATGACGGCTATCCTGTCCCGCCGCCTGATCCTCGCTTGGCCGGCGGCCAGGGCCATGGCGGCCAGCAGGGCGCTGCCAGGCCGAAGCCGTATCCGCAGCCGGCGCTGCCTGCACCGCCCGGCTCGGCTGCGACGTCGAACGGAACGGCTAGCGGGCCAACCGGGTCGCTGAGCCCAGCCGCGTCCGCAGGGCCGGCCACGCCGGCCGGTTCCCTGGTGCCACCGCACGCCCCGCCGGCCGGCCCGGGTGATCGGGCCGGCCGGGCCCCGGACGAGATCGCCCCGGTCGCAGGACCGGACGAGGCGGGTCCCGACGATGAGACCGCGCCGTTGCCAGTGATCTTGTCGCAGCTCGCGTCGGATGATCCTGACCAGGCGGGCGATGATCGGGTGCGGCGAGGCCGGCCTCAGCCAAGCGGCGCGGGGCAGGACGGGGGCCGGATGCGCGGCCCGTTTGAGCCTGCTGATCAGCCGCATCGCCCGCC
>JASIBM010000658.1 GCA_030045175.1 Streptosporangiaceae bacterium
ACAGCCGCGGCAGCGGGTGGCGCACTGACAATCTGAGCGACCCGCGTGGCGGGCGGTGTTCTCGTGGGCCATGCGTGGGCCAGATCAGCGAACCGCCGAGCCTCTGCCGCCCTGGCGGAGCCTGCCACGGCATGCCACCAAACGACCGCCAGCCAAGGCGAAGCGGCTCAGTAAACCGCTCGATCAGGCCGGATCCCGTCCGTCATTCGTCCGTAACCACCGCTACGCGGCGGCTCCCGGCGGTACATCATGATACATACTGCGACAGCAGTAAGACAGCCCGCAGACCGCGGTATGCGCAGGTCATGGGCCGTTTTCGCAGGTGGTGGCAGGTGTTGGGTTCGAACCAACGTAGGCTGAGCCGACGGTTTTACAGACCGCTCCCTTTGGCCACTCGGGCAACCTGCCTTGCGCCGCCCGCCAAGGACGGCACGATGAAGGATAGCGGAAGCTACCGGGTACGTCAGCATCAGGGCCGGTCCGCGTCCAGCCGGGCGCGGACCCATGACAAGCCTGGGTTCACGCCACCGGCAAGAAGGCTACGGACCCGGACAAACGACCCGCAGGCACCTGGGAGTGACCGTGCGATTTACCGACCGGATCGACGCCGGCCAGCGCCTCGCCAAGCGGCTGGGCCACCTGCGCGGCGCCGACGTGGTCGTGCTCGGCCTGCCGCGCGGCGGGGTGCCGGTCGCTTACGAGGTGGCAAGGGCGCTTGGAGCCCCGCTCGACGTGATCATGGTGCGCAAGCTCGGCCTGCCGCACCAGCCCGAACTCGCCATGGGCGCGATAGGCGAGGGCGGCGTCCGGGTAAGCAACGACGATGTGGTGCACCGCGCGGCCGTCACCGGGCCGGAGATCGCCTTCGTCGAAGAACGCGAGCGTCATGAGCTCGATCAGCAGGCCAAGCGGTTCAGGGCAGGGGAGAAAGGCGTGGACCTAACCGACCGCACGGCGATCGTGATCGACGATGGCATCGCGACAGGCTCCACCGCGGCCGCCGCTTGCGAGGTCGCCCGCCGCCGCGGCGCGGCCCGGGTGGTGCTGGCGGTCCCGGTCGGCGCGCCCGAGTCGATCGAGGCGCTTCGCGACGTCTGCGATGAGGTCGTGTGCCTGCTGAGCCCTTCGTTCTTCATGGCGGTCGGCAGCTGGTACGACGATTTCAGCAGCGTGCCAGACGCGGAGGTGACCGCCCTTTTGCAGCGGGCCTGCGAATCACACGCTGAGTAATCCGACGTGACCCAGGTGGGCCGCTCGATCGGATACCCTGAGCGGAGAGCAGCGACGTACCGCGCCCCCCACCGCACGCCGTCTGTGCGTCTGCGACCGACATCCCTCGCCGCGGCAGCCGCCACCAGAGCGCACGGCAAGAGAGCGCGCAGGCGATCGCGGATAGCAAGCTTGAGCAGGACAGGACGTACGACAACGACGTCAACGCCGCCGGAGGAGGCCCTCCACTGTGACCAAGCAAGTACAGCAGCTTGACCGGGTGATCATCAGGTTCGCCGGGGACTCCGGCGACGGCATGCAGCTCACCGGGGACAGGTTCACGCAGGAGACGGCGACCTACGGCAACGACCTGTCTACGCTGCCCAACTTCCCCGCGGAGATCAGGGCGCCCGCCGGGACCCTGCCGGGGGTGTCCAGCTTCCAGCTGCACTTCGCCGACCACGACATCCTGACTCCCGGCGACGCGCCCGACGTCCTCGTGGCGATGAACCCGGCCGCGCTCAAGGCGAATATCACAGACCTGCCCCGCGGCGCCGACATCATCGCCAACACCGACGAGTTCACCAAGCGGAACCTGGCCAAGGTTGGCTACGAGAGCAACCCGCTCGAGGACGGCTCGCTCGATAGCTATCAGCTGCACGCGATCCCGATCACGTCGGTGACCGTTAAGGCGCTCGAGGGCCTCGACATCAGCAAGAAGGACGCCGAGCGGGCCAAGAACATGTTCTCCCTCGGCCTGTTGTGCTGGCTATATAACCGCCCGGCCGAAGGCACGATCCGTTTCCTCGAGTCGAAGTTCGCGTCCAAGCCGGATATCATGCGGGCGAACATCGCGGCCTTCCAGGCCGGCCTGAACTACGGCGAGACGACCGAGGAGTTCTCGGTCCAGTACGAGATCAAGCCGGCCGCGCTGCCCCCTGGCAGGTACCGTAACATCACCGGCAACACCGCGCTCGCGAACGGCCTGGTCGCCGCCAGCCAGCTCGCCGGGCTGTCGCTGTTCCTCGGCTCGTACCCGATCACCCCGGCCTCGGACATCTTGCACGAGCTGTCCAAGCACAAGCGGTTCGGCGTGCGCACGTTCCAGGCTGAGGACGAGATCAGTGGCGTGGGCGCCGCGCTCGGCGCCTCGTTCGGCGGCGCCATCGGCGTTACGACGACCTCGGGTCCTGGGATGTGCCTGAAGGCCGAGACCATCGGCCTCGCCGCCGCGGTCGAGCTGCCGCTCATCATCTGCGACATCCAGCGGGCGGGCCCGTCCACCGGCATGCCCACCAAGACCGAGCAGGCCGACCTGCTGATGGCGCTTTACGGACGCAACGGCGAGTCGCCGGTCGTCGTGCTCGCGCCTGCGACGCCTGGCGACTGCTTCATGATCGCGTTCGAGGCGGTCAGGATCGCGGTCAAGTACCGCACGCCGGTCATCATCTTGTCCGACGGGTACCTGGCGAACGGCTCGGAGCCGTGGCGCATCCCCGACCTCACCGAACTGCCCGACATACGGTCCGAGTTTGCCTTCGCGCCGCCTCCCATTACCAGCGCCAACGGAACGCCCGAGCCATTCTTGCCATTCCTGCGTGATCCGAAGACCCTCGCGAGGCCCTGGGCCATCCCCGGCACTCCTGGCCTGGAGCACAGGATCGGCGGCCTCGAGAAGGCCGACGGCACGGGAACGATTTCCTACGACCCGGACAACCACGACAAGATGGTCAGGCTCAGGCAGGCCAAGATCGATGGCATCGCCTCGGACATCACGCCGCTTGAGGTCGACGATCCGAACGGCGATGCGCGCGTGCTCGTGCTCGGCTGGGGATCTGTGTTCGGCTCGATCGGCGCCGCGGTCCGGCGGGTCAGGCTCGCCGGGGGCTCGGTCGCGCAGGCGCACCTGCGGCACCTGTCCCCGTTCCCCGCCAACCTGCCCGACGTGCTGAAGCGGTACGACAAGGTGCTCGTTCCCGAGATCAACCTCGGCCAGCTCGCCCTGCTGCTGCGCGGCAGGTACCTGGTCGACGTGATCTCCTACAACCACGTCCGGGGGCTCCCATTCCGCGCCGCCGAGCTGAGCGGCGTCATCCAGGATGTGATCGCGAATGTCTGAACTACCCAGCACCCAGTCGGACGGGCCCAACGGCGGGCGCCTCGGGTCGCTGACGCTGGTGCCGAAGGCCACCGACAAGCTCTCGGTCAAGGACGTCAAGTCCGACCAGGAGGTCAGGTGGTGCCCCGGCTGCGGCGACTACGCCATCCTGGCCGCGTTCCAGTCGTTCTTGCCCGAGCTCGACGTGCCTAGGGAGAACCTCGTCATCATCTCGGGCATCGGCTGCTCCTCCAGGCTGCCGTACTACGTCAATAGCTACGGCCTGCACTCGATCCACGGCCGCGCGCCCGCGATCGCGACCGGTATTGCCGCGTCGCGGCAGGACCTGTCGGTCTGGGTGATCACGGGTGACGGTGACGCGCTGTCCATCGGCGGCAACCACCTCATTCACGCGCTGCGCCGTAACGTCAACATCAAGATCTTGCTTTTCAACAACAGGATCTACGGACTCACCAAGGGCCAGTACTCGCCCACTTCGGAACAGGGCAAGGTGACCAAGTCGACGCCATACGGATCGCTGGACACCCCGTTCAACCCGGTCTCGCTCGCGCTCGGCGCCGAGGCCAGCTTCGTCGCCCGCACGATCGACTCCGACCGCAAGCACCTGACCAGCGTGCTGCGCGCCGCGGCCGACCACAGGGGCACGGCGTTCATCGAGATCTACCAGAACTGCCCGATATTCAACGACGATGCGTTCGCGCCGGTCACCGCGCCCGGCTCGCGGGACGAGCACGTGATCAGGCTCGAGCACGGGCAGCCGATCAGGTTCGGCGCGGACGAGGGCTACGGCCTGCGGTTCGGTAGGCTCGGATCGCTCGAGGCCGTGCGGGCCGAGTCCGCTGACCCTGACACCCTGCTCGTGCACGACGCGCACGCGGCTGACGTGTCATACGCGTTCGCGCTGAGCAGGCTGGATACCGTCGACTTCGCGCACACCCCGATCGGCATCTTCAGGGACGTGCAGCGCTCGACCTACGACGACGCGATGACGGCGCAACTCGACTCGGCCCGCGACCGCCAGGGACCAGGCGACCTGGCCAAGCTGCTGGCCGGCGCCGACACCTGGGACGTCGGCGCACCCTGACGCGTCGCGATGGGGAGCCGCGGCTGAGCGGGCGTCTGCCGCCCGCTAGTCGTGGAAGATCTTGCTTGCCGGGGGCGCGCTTATCGGCGGGACGGCATTCCAGTCGCTGAAGCTCAGCGTGCCGACCTTCGCAATGATGCAGCCGAGCAGGTAATGCGGCTCGTTCTTCGCCACGAACAGATGCACTCCGCTTCCGCTCATCTCGTAGGCGGGCTGACCCTGATACGTCGTGACGACCAGGTTCGGCACCTGCGAGGGAACCGGGAACTTGCTCTCGACCGACTTACCTATAGCAGAGAGGCCGAACGAGGTGAAGGTACTGGCGGGCAAGGCGAGGTACTTCCCGCACATCAGCGCGCAGGCACTCGCTGGAACTCCCTGGGATGTGTGCATACTGTTGAAGAACTTCTTGCTGACGTACACGTATGCCTTGCCGCCCGCGCTCACGACCTGCTCGGCCAGTGGGCCTGCGGTGATAGTGCCGCTCATGTCCCCGGACCGGAACTCACCCACGTTGACCGTGACTACCTTGCCGCCGCTGCTCAGGGTGCCCGACATCCGGACGCTGTTAGCGTGGACGAAACCTGACTTCATCGAGGAGAAGATCTCTGACACTGTGGGCCCGTTCGACCCTGGGGCCTTCGATACGCCTGATGAGCAGCCGACCAGCGCCAGCGCTACCCCGGCGGTCGTCATCGCCAGCATGGATCTCGACTTCATTGTTAGCATCTCATTAACCTTCTAGCTATCTACACGAACCATGCGAATGATCCGAATGACCGGATTATTGAAGATACAAGCCGATAGTACAGAGTGCGTGTACTCCACAGGCAACGAGCTGCGGGATGAAGACGATTATGAGCGTGCGAGTCGAGCGATCAGGGCCGGTCACGACCGTCGTGCTGGACCGGCCTGAGGCGCGGAACGCCGTGGACGGGCCGACCGCCGCGGCGCTTGCGGATGCTTTCAAGGCCTTTGACGCGGACCAGGATGCGGCCGTCGCCGTGCTTTATGGTGCGGGCGGGACGTTCTGCGCCGGAGCCGACCTGCGCGCGGTGGGGACCGCGGCCGGAAACCGGGTGGCCGCCGACGGGGACGGGCCGATGGGGCCGACCAGGATGACCTTGTCCAAGCCGGTGATCGCGGCCGTCGCCGGGCACGCGGTCGCGGGCGGGCTCGAGCTCGCGCTCTGGTGCGACCTGCGGGTCGCCGAGCAAGACGCCGTCTTCGGCGTGTTCTGCCGCCGCTGGGGCGTGCCGCTGATCGACGGCGGCACGGTCAGGCTGCCGCGCCTGATCGGACTCGGCCGGGCAATGGACCTGATACTGACCGGCCGCGCCGTGCATGCGGACGAGGCTCTCGCGATCGGCCTGGTCAACCGCGTGGTGCCGACCGGCGGCGCGCGGGAGGCGGCCGAGCTGCTGGCCGCCGAGCTCGCCGCGCTGCCACAGACGTGCCTAAGGCAAGACCGGCTGTCTGCGATTGAGTCCGTCGGACTCGACCACGCCGAGGCGATGACCGGGGAGTTCGCCCACGGCCTGGTCAGCCTCGCCGACCCCGGGCTTATCTCCCAGGTTTCCAGGTTCGTCGGCGGCGCCGGCCGCGGCGGCGCGCCAGCTTGATCAGGCACGATCCGCGTTCATGTTAGAAGCCAGCCGCGGTGCATCCGCTCTGGCCGAGGAATGTGATGCCGGAGTCCCAGACGTACTCGAACCCCGCTTCGTGGCCGTGGTAGTTACCGCAGGCGGCCATGCCGTGGTTGTTGGCCACCAGCTTCCCGTTGAGCGTTACGCCCTTGACAGTGATCGTGACGGCACCGGCCAGGGAGAAAGTGCTAGCGGTGAAGGAGCCTTTCAGGCTGCCGGTGGCGCTGGCCTTGCCGGCAGATACGGTCGCGGTAAGGACGATCGTGGTGGCTTTGTCGTCGCCGGGCACCGTGATGTCAACGGTTCCATTGACCA
>JASIBM010000659.1 GCA_030045175.1 Streptosporangiaceae bacterium
GAGCCGCCGAAGGCGGCAGGCCACGCCTGGAACTGACCGCGCCGTAACCCGCGCGGCCCCGCCGCGCTTGTTCATGCTCACCGAGTCCAGCGCGGGCGACAACGTGGAGCCCTTGCTGCTGTCCGAGCGACAGCAAGGGCTCCACGTTGCTGTCAGGCCAACCCCGGCGGCCAAACTTGCCGTTCATCTATCAATGACTTAGCATTGTGATATCAGTTTTTCTGGCGGGTGCCCGGGCGGGCGCCTGGCAGGACAGCGCAGGAGGTATCGCGATGGAACAGTTCGAGGACATCGCCGCCGTCAGCCCGCAGGCCCCTGTGGCCGTCGCCACGCCGGCGCCGCGGGCGCCGATCCAGCGGGCACCAGCTCCGCGGGCGCACGCCTCCCGGTCCGATCGCGTGCCCGCGCTCGCGTGGGTCATCGCCGCCGCCTTCGTGGCGGTCGAGCTCGCGGTCAGCGGCCGTTATGGCTTCATGCAAGATGAGCTGTACTTCATCGAGGCCGGGCGGCATCTCGCCTTCGGCTACGTGGACCAGCCGCCGCTCATGCCGCTGCTCGACAAGGCCACCGGCCTGCTCGGCCAGGGCCCGACCGCGATCCGGATCATCCCGGCGCTCGCGGGTGGCGCGATCGTGGTCGCCGCGGCCAGGTTCGCGGCGCTGTTCGGGGCCGGCCGGCTCGGCCGGGTGCTCGCGGCGCTCGCCACGGCGTGCGCCCCTGTCTTCCTCGGCGCCATGCACGTGGGCAACACCACGCCGGTCGAGCTGCTCGCCTGGACGCTCGCCCTGCTCTGCGTCACCACGGCGCTGCTGCGGCACAGCCCGCGCTGGTGGCTCGGCGCGGGCGTCGCGGCGGGCGTCGGGCTCGAGGACAACAACCTGATGGTCATGCTGCTGATCGCCCTCGTCATCGGCCTCGCCGCGTCGGCGCACCGCGATGTGCTGCGCACCAGGTGGCCGTGGCTCGGCGCGGGCATCGCCGCGGCGATCTGGGCGCCGAACCTCATCTGGCAGGCCACGCACGACTGGCCGCAGCTCGCCATGGCCTCGGCCTTGCACCAGGAGAACGACTCCGTGGCCGACTACCTGGGCGGGCCGGTCGCCCAGCTGTTCTACCCCGGGCTGCTGGCCGCGCCGCTGCTCGTCGCCGGCTTCAGGCGGCTCTGGCGCACGCCGGAGCTTCGGTTCATCGCGATCGTCGTCGCGCTCGTCGTCGGCTACGTGCTCGCCTGGGTGCCTGGCAGGCCCTACTACACCGACGGGCTGGCGCCAGCGGTGCTGGCGGCGGGATCGGTGGCAGCCGAGGGCTGGCTCGCCCGCGCCCGCTGGCCGCGCTGCACCGCAGCCGCCGTCGTGGCCGCGCCCCTGATCGGCATCGCCGTGATCTCGCCGCTGATCCTGCCCATCCTCCCGGTCGGCGACGTGCACGCCCTGCCGGCGTCTAGCCAGCAGAGCGCGGCGGTAGGCAACACCGTGGGCTTCCCGCAGCTGGCCCGCGCCGTCGAGGCGCAGGACGCGGCCCTGGTGCGCGCGGGCGATCCGCCCACGTCGATATTCACGGGATACTACGCAGAAGCCGCCGCGATCGACGTGCTCGGCTCCCCGGACCGCCTGCCGCCCGTGCTTTCCGGACAGAACGCCTACTGGATGTGGGGACCCGGGCGGGCATCGGACCGCACCGTGCTCGTGGTCGACGCGCTCGCGACGCTGCGGCCGTACTTCGCCTCCTGCCGGGCGCTGACCACCTACCACGCGCCCTACCACGTGCAGAACGACTGGACCGGCATCGGCATCGGCGTCTGCACCGGGCCGGACGCGACCTGGCCAGCGCTCTGGTCACGGCTAAGGTATTACGGCTAGCGCTTCGATACGCTCCGGCGTCAGCTCGTCCAGGCCGGCGATCACAAGCCGAGCTCCGGCCAGCGCGCCTGGCGCTGGCGGGTAACCAGGCTGTGGCACGGCGACCACCACCAGGCCGGCGGCCGCCGCTGACAGCAGGCCGTTCGTGGAGTCTTCCACCGCCACGCAGCGCCCGGGCTCGACTCCCAGCCGGGCGGCCGCGGCCAGGTAGATGTCCGGCGCCGGCTTACCCCGCGCGACCTGCTCGGTCGACAAGACGGCCAGGAAGCAGTCACCGAGCCCGGCGCTGCCGAGTACCACCTCAATGAGCGACGGCGGCGACGAGCTGGCGACGGCGAGCGGCCACCTCGCGGCCATCTGCCGCACGCACCGCTCTGCGCCGGCCAGCAGCGGCACGTGCTCGCGGTAGCTGGCCCGCATCCGCTCGATCACGCCCGCTGCGACCTCGTGCGGCGGCAGCCGGACGCCGAGGTCCTCGCTGAGATAGACGGCCCATTCCGCGGTGCTCATCCCCATCAGCTGCCGCTGTGCCTCGGGCAGCCACCGGCCGCCACGTTCGGCTACGAACTGCCTGCGGACTCGTTCCCAGGTGGGCTCGGAATCGACGAGCACCCCATCCAGGTCGAAAACGACCGCCGCTATCACCAGCCTCAACCTACCCTGCGGCTACGACACTCGCGCATGCTCCTGCAGGTACTGGGTCATCTGGGTGCAAGCGACCGAGCCCTCCCCGACGGCCGAGGCGCAACGTTTGACCGAGCCGTGGCGAACATCGCCGGCCGCGAACACGCCAGGCAGGCTGGTCTCCAGCGGGAACGGCCGGCGCGGCAACATCGCGCCAGCCGCCGGGCTGCTGGCGCCTGGAAGATCTTCTCCCGTGACGACGAACCCGTGCTCATCGCGGCAGATCTGGGACGGGAGCCAGTCGGTGCGCGGGACGGCGCCGATGAGCACGACGAGTGCCGACGCGGGAACGGTCTGCGCGATGCCGGTCTTCGTGTTCATCAGGGTCAGGGCCTCCAGCTTGCCTGTGCCTTCGGCAGCGGCGATCCTGGTGCTGGTGCGGACGCCGATGTTGACTGTCGCGCCGATCTCGTCGATCAGGTACTGCGACATCCGGTCCGCCAGGGAATCACCGCGCACCAGGATCGTCACCTGCCGCGCGTACCGCGCCAGGTTGACGGCGGCCTGGCCTGCCGAGTTCGCTCCCCCGGCGACAAAGACCTGCTCGCCGGCCAGGGCTTTAGCCTCGGAGGCTGTCGCACCGTAGAAGACGCCGGCGCCGAGCAGCGAGTCCAGGCCCGGGGCTTCGAGCCTGCGGTAGGACACCCCCGTGGCGATCAGGACGCTCCTGGCATGGCTTTGCCCGCCATGAGCCATCCGCAAGATGAACCCGCCGGTCACCGGCTGCAACCCGGTGACCGGCCCGGACACTGACAAGATCGCGCCAAAGGACCACGCCTGCTCGAACGCCTTGGTCGCCAGGCTCGCTCCGCTGATGCCGCGCGGGAAGCCCAGGTAGTTGCGGATGAGCGAGCTGCTGCCTGCCTGCCCGCCGAAGGCTTCGCGTTCGAGCAGCAGCGTCGCCAGGCCCTCGCTCGCGGCGTACACGGCCGCTGACAAGCCGGCCGGTCCCGCGCCGACGATGGCCATGTCGACCGTTCCCGCTGCCAGGTCGGCCACCCCGAAGGCGGCCGCGACCTGCTGGTTCGGCGGGTCGACCAGGACCTCCCCGGTGTACATCACCAGGACAGGGAGCGCCGAGCCGTCCTGCCCGGCCTGCCGCAGCCACCGCTGGCCTTCCGCGGACTCAGCGGCATAGAAGACGTAGGGGATGTCGTTGCGGGTGAGTATGTCACGCAGCTCATGGCCCCGAGCCGACTGCCTTGGCGCGATGATCCGCACCGCGGGCAGGGCCGGGGCGGCGTCGTGCGCCCACTCCTCGAGTAGCTCGCTGACCGTCCGGTGGAATCTCTCGTCCCGCTCGGAGCCGGGAGCTGGCAGGTAGGCGTCGATCATGCCGAGCGCTATTGCCCGCAGGACCGGCGTGGCTGCCTGCCGGTCCCGCAGCAGCGGCACGGGAACATACGTGCTTGGCGCGGCCGGGCCACCCCGCGGGACCACGAGCACCCGCTTGGCGCCCGGCTCGATCGCGCGGGCCTGAACCAGGAATTCCGCGCCGGGCACCGTTCTCATCATGGACGCGGCCATCACCATGGCCACCGGGCAGTCCGCGGCCCGCAGCTCCCTGAGGCGGTCCGCGGCGATTCCTGGGGCCGCTTCGCTGATGATCAGGTAATCGCGATCGTAGCGGCGGCGCAACGCGCCATCGAGCGCCTCCAGGCTGCCCGGATCGTCGCCGACCACCATCAGCACGGGAAGCGTCGCGCCTTCTCCTTCGGGCCGATGCCGCCGGTCAGGACGCATGCGCTTGCTCCCGCAAACACTGTGTCAGCTGCGTGGCTGCGAGCGAGCCTTCCCCGGCCGCCGACGCGAGGCGGTTGACCGAGCCGTGCCGCACATCGCCGGCCGCGAACACGCCAGGCAAGGTGGTTTCCAGCGGGAACGGGGGCCGCAGCAGCGTCCAGCCGGTTCCCGAGCCGCCGTAGTCATGGGCGCTGCCGGTGACGACGAACCCGTAGTTGTCCCGGCAGACCTGCGGCGGGAGCCAGTCGGTGTGCGGCACGCCGCCAATGAGCACGACAAGCGCCGACGCGGGAACGGTCTGCGTGCTGTCTGTCTTGGTGTTCAGCAACGTCAGTGCCTCCAGCTTGCCCGCGCCTGCGGCGGCGGCGATCTGGGTGCTCGTGCGGACGTCGATGTTGGCCGTCGCGCTGATCTCGTCGATCAGGTATCGCGACATCCGGTCCGCCAGGGAGTCACCGCGCACCAGGATCGTCACCTGGCGCGCGTACCTGGCCCAGTGGATCGCGGCCTGGCCCGCCGAGTTGGCTCCCCCGGCGACAAAGACCTGCTCGCCGGCGAAGGCGCTGGCCTCGGAGGTGGTCGCACCGTAGAAGACGCCGGCCCCGAGCAGCGAGTCAAGGCCCGGAGCGTCGAGCCTGCGGTAGGACACGCCCGTGGCGATCAGGACGCTCCGCGCGCGGCATTGCCCGCCGTTGGCCATCGACAGGGTGAACCCGTCAGCCACCAATGCCAGGCCGGTGACCTGCTGCATCGAAGGGATCACGCCAAAGGACCACGCTTGCTGGAACGCTCGGGTAGCCAGGCTCTCTCCGCCGACGCCGCGCGGGAAGCCCAGGTAGTTGCGGATGAGCGAGCTGCTGCCAGCCTGCCCGCCGAAGGCTTCGCGCTCGAGCAGCAGCGTGGACAGGTCTTCGTTCACCGTGTACACGGCGGCCGACAACCCGGCCGGGCCCGCGCCGACGATGGCCACGTCGACCGTTTCCGCGGGCAGGCTGGCCACCCCGAAGAAGGCCGCGATCCGGTCGATCGGCGGGTCGACAAGAACCTCCCCTGTGTACATCACCAGGACAGGGAACGCCGAGCCGTCCTGCCCCGCGTGCCGTAGCCACCACTGGCCCTCGGCGGACTCTGCGGCGTTGAACGTGTAGGGGATGCAGTCACGGGCCAGCACGTCGCGCAGCTCATGGGCGCGGGCGGACCACTCAGGCGCGATTATCCGCACCGCGGGAATGACCGGAGGTGCGACGTGGGTCCACTCCTCGAGCATTTCGCTGACCGTCCGGTGAAATCGCTCGTCCCGCCCGGCTGCGGGAGCTGGCAGGAAGGTGTCGATCACTCCGAGCGCTATCCCCCGCAGGACCGGCGCGGCCGCCTGCCGGTCCTGCAGCAGCGGCACGGGAACACGCAAGCCGGGCGCGCCCGGGCCACCCCGCGGGACGATTATGACCCGCTTGGCGCCCGGGTGGATGCCGCGAGCCTCAGCCAGGAACTCCGCCGCGGACATCGCGGGAGTCACTGTCGTCGCGGCGGCGGCCATCACCATCGCCACCGGGTGACCAGCGGCCCGCAACTCCCGAAGGCGCCCCACGGCCGCTCCGGGGGCGGCTTTGCTGATGAT
>JASIBM010000087.1 GCA_030045175.1 Streptosporangiaceae bacterium
CGCCGGCCGGCGGCGGGTGCGAGACCTGCGACCCGAACAGCGTCGTGATCCCGCCGGGCCTGCGGCACGAGTACTGGGTGGAACTCAGCGTCGGCCAGGCGGGCATGAGTGCCTACGTCGCTGTCTTCCTCGCGCCGTTCCTCGGCGCCGGGCTCGGCGCCATCGGCGGGGGACTGGCCGGCACGTCGCCCGGCGCCAGGGGCCGTGGTGGCAGCAGCCTGATCGCCGCCGCGCCGCCCGTGCCGCCTGCGCCGCTCCCGGGCAGGGCCTGCGACGCCGACCGCGAGCAGGTGATCGGCACGCTCAAGGCCGCGTTCGTCCAGGGCCGGCTGGCCAAGGACGAGCTCGACCTGAGGGTGGGCCAGACGCTGGCCGCGCGGACCTACGCGGAGCTGGCCGCGCTCACCGCCGACCTGCGCGGGTTAGCGCAGGGTCAAGATCAGCACTGACCTGGAGGTGGCGCCCTCGAGGTCGGCGAGCACCTGTACCTGGTAGCGGGTGAGCTCGCGCATCAGGTCCCGTGGCAGGAACGCCCGGCCGACGTCGCCGGCCAGGACGGTCGCGCCCCGCGCCCTTGCTCGCCGCAACAGGCCGAGCGCGCGCTCGGCGAGGCGTCTTTCGTACCAGATGTCCGCGGCGAGAACGACGTCGGCGCCCTCGCCGTCGCCGTCTAGCACGTCGCCGACCACGGTGACGGGGACGGCGTTGGCATCGGCGTTGAGCGCGATGGCGGCGACGGCGAACGGATCAAGCTCGCTCGCCGTGACCACGCGGGCGCCTGCCTTGGCGGCGGCGATGGCGGTCAGCCCCGACCCCGAGCCGAGGTCGAGCACGGACCGGTCGCGCACGAGGTCGGCGTGGTCGAGTACGTGGCGGGCGAGCGCCTGGCCACCTGGCCACGCGAACGCCCAGAACGGCGGTGGCTGCTCGGTCGCGCCGATCTCGCGCTCGGTTCGCTCCCAGAGGCCGAAGACGTCTTCGGTCAGGTGCAGGCTGATCTCGGGCACCTGGGGGACCGGCGCCAGCGTGGTGCTGGCGCGGACGAAGGCTAGGCCGGCTGACACGCCGGACACCAGAAGGTCACCCGATCCAAGGTAACGGGCCGATCGTAGGCGGGCCAGCACCGCCCGCAGGTGGTACCAGCGGGGGCGCCTTGCAGGCGCCCGCAGGACCCTGGGAGACTGAGCGGAACTATTCGGGATAGGGAGCTTCCGATGGCCCAATCCGGGCAAGCCCTGACGGCTGCGGACGAGGCCGTTCCGAGCGTCGCGCGGGTCTACGACGCGCTGCTGGGCGGGACGAACAACTTCGAAGGTGACCGGATCCTGGCCAGGCGGATGACCGAGCGGGCACCGGAACTAGCGGATGCCGCCCGCGCCAACCGCAGCTTCCATCAGCGTGCTGCCCGGTACCTGGCCGGACTCGGCATCCGCCAGTTCATCGACGTCGGCTCCGGTCTTCCCACCCCCGGCAGCACCCACGAGGTCGTCTTCGAGGTCTGCCCAGACGCAGACGTCGTCTACGTCGATATCGACCCCATGGTCCTGCGGCACAGCCAGTACCAGCTGGCCGGTGACCGCCGGGTGCTCGCCGTGATAGCCGATGCCCGCGACGTTGATGCCGTGCTTGGCAGCAGCGGAGCGGGCCAGCTGATCGACTTCAGCCAGCCTGTCGGGGTCCTGATGAGCGGCCTGCTGCACCTGATTCCCGACAGCGGCGACCCCGCTGGGCTGGTCGCCCGCTACATGTCGGCCGTCGTCCCTGGCAGCCACCTCGTGCTCTCGCAGATGACCGCCGACCAAAAGCCACCGAGGTCGGTACAGGCGATCATGGAGGTAGGCGAGCGAACCGGAGGCTGGCACCCGCGTACCAAGGACGAGTTCCGGCGGCTGCTCGCTGGCCTGGAGATCATCCCGCCGTATGAGGGAGCAGGCCCGGAAGTCACCTGGGTCGGGCTCTGGCAATGCGAGGACACGGTGGTCGCCGACTCCGATGGCTCCCGCTGGCTCTACTGCGCTGTCGCCCGCAAGCCCGGCTAACAACCGCCGCGAGGATCGGGTACCTGGGGGACCGGCGCCAGCGCGGTGCTGGCGCGGACGAAGGCTAGGTCGGCTGACACGCCGGACACCAGAAAGTCGCTCGCCCGCTCCAAAGGTAACGGTGCCGATCTTGGATGGATCAGGGACACGCGCTGACATGCTCCTCGCGAGCCGACCAGTCGGGACGATCTCCCGTGTGCTGCTCAGTTGACCTAGGCGGGCTCAAGCACGAGCGGTGACGCCTGCTCGATGCTGATGTCGGGCCGTACCAGCACAGGCGTTGGCGTGGTTCTCGAAAGGGTCGCCTGGGTGGTCGGCAGAAGAAGACCGAAGTAGAGCCTGAGCTGCTCCGCGTCACCCGACGGGATGTCATAGCTGGCCAGGATCTCGTTGAGCGCGAAGGGGTGCCTGACCGAGACCACCTCGATCCCGATCACGCGCCCGGCGGCATCGAGGTCAACGAAGGTGTTGTCATCGAGTTCCCGCGTACGGGCGACGCTCTCGTCGTTCAGCCTGATGTAGAGTGCGCCAACATTCAGGTCAAACTTGAGCCGCATCTGTCCTCACCCGCTACTCGTCGGGCCAGGCCAGGTGATGACTATTTCCTGGTCCGGCGTCAGCACTACCTTCAGTATGCGTCCGTCGTTGCCAGCAAGCTCCAAGCTCGCTGCGTC
>JASIBM010000660.1 GCA_030045175.1 Streptosporangiaceae bacterium
GCCCGGCGGCGGGCGGGCAGCGCCGTGGCGGCAGGCGGCCGGGATCGCCGGATGGCACCGATCGGGGCTCCCGGGGAGGCGAGCAGGGCTCGGGCCAGCACGAGGCTCGCGGCCGGTCGGCCGACTCCGCCGCTGGCCAGCAGGCCGCGACGGGCGAGGAGGGCTGACAGATGCTCATTCCGCGCAGGACGAAGCACCGCAAGCAGCATAGGCCGGACCGGTCGGGTGCGGCCAAGGGTGGCACGCGGGTGAACTTCGGCGAGTACGGGATCCAGGCGGTGGAGCACTCGTACGTGACCAACCGGCAGATCGAGGCCGCGCGTATCGCGATGACCAGGCACATCCGCCGTGGCGGCAAGGTCTGGATCACGATCTACCCGGACCGTCCGCTGACCAAGAAGCCCGCCGAGACCCGGATGGGCTCGGGCAAGGGCGCGCCGGAGTGGTGGATAGCGAACGTCAAGCCTGGCCGGGTGATGTTCGAGCTGTCTGGCGTTCCCGAGCCTGTGGCCAGGGAGGCGCTGCGCCGGGCCATGCACAAGCTGCCGATGAAGTGCAGGTTCGTGAAGCGCGAAGTGGGTGAGGCGTGATGGCCAAGGGACTTGTCGCTGCTGACTTGCGTACCTCGACTCAGGAAGAGCTCGACGCCAAGCTCGCCGACGCGAAGATCGAGCTGTTCAACCTTCGGTTCCAGGCGGCCACCGGCCAGCTGGAAAGTCATGGGCGGCTGCGCGCCGTGCGCAAGGAGATCGCCCGGATCTACACCGTGCAGCGTGAGCGCGAGCTCGGCATCGTCACGTTCGAGCAGGAGGATGAGACCGGTGAGTGAGACGACCGCAGGGGTCGGCACCTCGCGTGGCTACCGGAAGGTCAGGGAAGGCCTGGTGGTCAGCGACAAGATGGACAAGACGGTCGTCGTAGTCGTCGAGGACCGGGTCAAGCACCCGAAGTACAACAAGGTCTTGCGGCGCAGGACGAAGTACGTCGCGCACGACGAGCTGAACGAGTGCGGCGTCGGCGATCGCGTGGTGCTGAGCGAAACCAGGCCGCTGTCAGCCACCAAGCGGTGGCGGGTGGCGCAGATCGTGGAGAAGGCGAAGTAACGCTTCGCACGAGCAGAACGAGCAGGAGTTGACGTGATCCAGCAGGAGTCGCGGCTTAAGGTCGCCGACAACACCGGTGCCAAGGAGCTCTTGTGCATCCGCGTGCTCGGCGGCTCAAGCCGGCGATACGCGGGCATCGGCGACGTCATCGTGGCCACCGTCAAGGACGCCCTGCCCGGGGCGGGCGTCAAGAAGGGTGACGTGGTCAAGGCCGTCGTGGTGCGCACGCGCAAGGAGCGCCGCCGTGGCGACGGCTCGTACATTCGCTTCGACGAGAACGCCGCGGTGCTGATCAGGGACGGCGGTGACCCGCGCGGCACCCGCATCTTCGGGCCTGTCGGCAGGGAGTTGCGGGAGAAGCGGTTCATGCGGATCATCTCGCTAGCACCGGAGGTGCTGTGATGGCAAGGAACGGGGCGGGCGGCAAGCGGGCCGGGTCGGGCAAGGCGCCCAGGTTGAAGATCAAGAAGGGCGACCATGTGGTCGTGATCGCTGGCAAGGACAAGGGCCGCGAGGGCACCGTCCGAGTCACCGACCCCGGCAAGCAGCGCGTGCTTGTCGATGGCGTCAGCATGATCAAGAAGAACACCAAGGTCAACTATCAGGGTCGGCGCAATGCCAAGGAGGGCGGCATCGTGAACCAGGAGGCGTTCATCCACGTGAGCAACGTCGCCCTGATCGACCCGGAGACCAAGAAGCCGACCAGGGCGGGCTACCGGCACGACGGCGAGGCCAAGGTCCGGATCGCCCGGCCTGGTGGTAAGGACATCTGATGGCTGCGAGCAAGGCCAGCAAGGCTGGCAGCGCGGGCAAGGGCAAGGGCGGGTCGTCCGCGGGCAAGTCTGGTGGCAACCCCGGCAGGGCGGGCGGCGCCGCTGGCAACGCGCGCGGTGCCGTCGCGAAGGGCGCGCCCGTCGCGACCATGGCTGACATGCCGCGCGCCACGGCCACGGCTCTCGCCGAGCCAGCGCCGCCGCCCAGGCTGAAGGAGCGCTACGCCGAGCAGATCGCCCCGGCGCTGCGCGAGGAGTTCGGCTACGGCAATGTCATGCAGGTCCCCACGCTGACCAAGATCGTGGTCAACATGGGGGTCGGCGAGGCGGCCAGGGACGCCAAGCTGATCGAGGGCGCGGTGCGGGACCTGACGCTGATCACCGGCCAGCGACCCGCCGTGGCGCGGGCGCGCAAGTCGGTCGCCCAGTTCAAGCTGCGCGAGGGCATGCCGATCGGCGTGCACGTCACCTTGCGCGGCACCCGGATGTGGGAGTTCTGCGACCGGCTGCTTTCGCTGGCGCTGCCCAGGATCAGGGACTTCCGCGGCCTGTCTGACCAGCAGTTCGACGGCCGCGGGAATTACACGTTCGGGCTGACCGAGCAGCTCATGTTCCACGAGATCAATCCAGATCAGGTGGACAGGCAGCGCGGCATGGACGTCACGCTGGTGACCACGGCGACCACCGATGCGGAGGGCCGTTCCCTGCTGCGCCGGCTTGGCTTCCCATTCAAGGAGAACTGAGT
>JASIBM010000661.1 GCA_030045175.1 Streptosporangiaceae bacterium
GAAGGCGCTGGACGGCACGGACATCCCGATCTCGCTCGTCTGCAAGAAGGGGACGCCCAGGGACGGGAGCGCGCCGTTCCTGCTCTACGGCTATGGCAGCTACGAGCACTCCTGTGACCCGTATTTCTCGATCCCCAGGCTCTCGCTGCTCGACCGCGGCTTCGGCTTCGCGATCGCGCACGTCAGGGGTGGCGGCGAGCTCGGCCGCCGCTGGTATGACGAAGGCAAGCTGCTGCACAAGGCCAACAGCTTCACCGACTTCATCGCCTGCGCCAGGGAGCTGTCGGCGCTCGGGTGGACCAGCCCGGCCCGGCTGGTCGCGCGGGGCGGCTCGGCCGGCGGGCTGCTAGTCGGGGCAGTGGCGAACATGGCGCCCGAGGCGTTCGGCGGCATCGCCGCGCAGGTGCCGTTCGTCGACCCGCTGACCTCGGTGCTCGATCCGTCGCTGCCACTGACTGTCACCGAATGGGAAGAATGGGGCGATCCGCTGCATGACCGAGCGGCGTACGCCTACATCAAGTCGTACAGCCCGTACGAGAACGTGTCCGCCGGCCGCACGTACCCGCCGATCCTGGCGCTCACCAGCCTGAACGACACGCGGGTGCGCTACAGCGAGCCAGCCAAGTGGATCGCCAGGCTGCAGGCGACCGCGTCCGGCGGGCCGTTCCTGCTCAAGACCGAGATGATCGCGGGCCACGCGGGGCGCAGCGGGCGCTACGACGCATGGCACGAGGAAGCACTGATCCTGGCCTGGATGGTCGCCATCACCGGCCGCTGACGCCGAGCGGGAAACCGAGCGCCCGGAGGCGAGCGGGAAGACCAGTCACACCGGTTGTCACAGCTGCGGTGGTCAACTGACGTGTCCGGGTTCGGCCTCCCAGGAAGGCAGTCGCCCGATGCGCCCGACACGCGACTATTGCAAGAAAAAGTATCTATCAGATATATCTAATAAAAGATCTGTAACTTCTCGAACTTCTTATATGTGGCGTCTGCGCAGGTCAACCGTGGTGGTCCGGGCTTGCGGGACGCTCAGGGCTCGCGGTTTCGGCCTGAGTCGAGGCCGTGTTTCGCAGGTCATCGGCGCGTCGGGCACCGCAAAGAGCCCTGAGGCAGGGCGTATTGCCGCAGAATGGTGCCCGACACGAGCTATGGCGCGCCGCAGTTCTTGGCCAGGTAGGCGCGGGAAAAGCGGAGGAGGGCTGGCTGCGGAACGCCAGGCTGCCATAGCAGCCGAGCGAGCGGTGACAGCCGAGCGGACGATGACTACCGATCAAGCGACGAGAGCGGAGCACGCGGCCGGGAGCGAAGCCGGGCAGGCCGGCGGATCCGCGGCCGGGTCGGTCGGCCACGCGGCCGGGCGGGCTGGCGGGTCAGTGGGCGAGTCGGCTGGCGGGTACCTGGCCGGGCAGGCACCAGGCCTTCGGGCCGGGTCGTCGGGCGATCCTGGCATGCCACCCGAGGTACCCGCGCGGTCCAGGCCGCGCCGGGGCGCCGGAGGCCGGTGGCTGGTCTGGTGCATGCGCGCGGTGGTGTGGGCGATCCTGCTGCTCATCGGCTATCGCGGCGTCGTCGCGATCGTGACGGGCAGCCCAAGCTCGGGCGGCGCGGCGGGCCAGCGCGCGACCGCGCAGGGCGCCGGGCGGGCGAGTTCCGGGCCGTCAAGTTCGGGCCGGGCAGGCAGCCCTGGGCGCAGCGGCACGCATAAGGCTGGCGTCAGCCACCCGGGCACCGGGAGCGCCGGGCACGTGCGGCCGGGCCGGACTGGCACCGGCCAGGCCGGCACCGGGCCGGGGGCCACTGGCCTCGTGGGCGGGTCGGTCGACGGGTTCCCTGTGACCCTCGCCCAGGCTTACGCGCTGGACTTCGGGCAGGCATACCTGAACTTCAGCCCGTCGTCAGCGGGGCAGCGAGCGACCGCGCTTGCCCAGTTCCTGCCGCCGGGAACGAACCCGCAGCTCGGCTATGACGGCAAGGGCACCCAGACGCTCCAGTCCGAGCAGGTCGCCGCCACGCGCGTGATGGGCGCCCACCTCGCGGTCGTCACGCTGCTCGCCGAGGTGAACGGAAGGCTGATCGAGCTCGGGGTGCCGGTATATGCCTCCGGCGGCGCGATGGTGGTGCCGGGCAAGCCCGCGCTGCTCCCGCCGCCTGCCAAGGCCACGATCCCGGCCGGCCGCGCTCAGCCCGGCGACCAGGTCACCGAGGCGGCGCTGGCCCGGCGGCTTCCCGCGTTCTTCCGCGCCTTCGCGGGCAGCGAGGCCGTTCGAGCACCCAGCCTGGTTGCTGGCCCGCGCGGAATCCCTGGCCTGAATGGATTCGTCACATTCGACGGCATCGCGGCCATCAGCGCCCCGGTCGCTGGCGGGACGACGAGGCATATCACGGTCACGGTGATCTGGAGCACGGCCGGCCAGGTGAAGGTGCGCACGTCTACGGTCGCGAACATCCCCGCCACCATCGCGACGACCTATGCGATGACGGTCGTCCAGCGTGGCGGCAACTGGTACGTCGAGTCGATCGGCGCGTCAGCCTCGACGGCAGGGTGACGCCATGATCAGGTCCCAGCAAGCGCGGGCTCCCCGAACCCGCGCTCGTCTACCCCGGAGTTAACGATGTCGCCGCATTTGCTCAGCACGGCAACCCCGGTCGCTCTCAGCAGCCAGGGCCTCGTGTCGTACCTGCAGAACCTCTTCGGGCCGCTGTTCCTTGGGATCGTGGGAATCGTCGCCATCTTCTTTCTCTTCACGCGCGAGATCATACGGTTCGTGCAATTTTTCGTGCTTGCGGTCGCCATCGCGGTGATCTTCTACGTGCCCGGCATCGTGCGCTCCCTCGCCGTCGGGATCGCCCACGCGCTCGGCGTGCATTAACCGGCGCGGCTGGGCAGCAGGCGGAAGGAGATACACCAGGTGGATCTGCCCACCTACACGAGCATCTGGCGGATTGAGAAACGGCTGTACAAGCTGTACGACTTTCGGCTGCCCATGCCGTTGCCGATCGGCCAGCTCTCGGTGTTCGTGGCGATCGCCGTCCCGTACGTGGTGCTGCTCGCGGTGCTCACGGTCCCCTTCAACCACACGCTGATCTGGCTGTACGTGCTTCCTCCTGGCGTGGCGACCTGGCTGGCGACCCGCCCGGTGCTCGAGAGCAAGCGGCTGCCCGAGCTGGTCAGGTCACAACTTCGCTATCTTGCCGAGCCCAGGGTCTGGTGCCGGATGGCGCCGCTGGCCGAGCGGGACGTCGTGGTGGTCACCGGCAGGATCTGGCGCCTGCCGCGAGCGGGCCGCCGGCCGGAGGAGCTGGACTGGCCAGGGGCACCGGCGTGGCCGGCCGGCCCGGCGACCGGTCAGCAGGTCAGCGCGCGACGCTACGAGTGGGGCCCACCGCCGGTCCAGGCCGACTCGCCTGGTCGCTGGCCGAGCCCGTTGGCCCTGGCCAGCGCGCATGCCGAGCCAACCCGCTGGCCGGGCTCGCCGGCGCACGCCAATCCCGGGCCGGCGCCCGCA
>JASIBM010000662.1 GCA_030045175.1 Streptosporangiaceae bacterium
GAGCGGTATCCACTTGTGAGTCTTCATCGGGGGCGATCCCTCATCGGTAACTTTGATAGCGGGGTCTGCGCAGACTCTCTCAAAGGAAAAACTACACCATCTTCCGCCTCGAGATGTGCGATTCCGTTCGATCCGTGCGACATTCTTCTAGGCGGTGCCGGGTATCGTAGCTGCTGGCGCCCGGCGATGCCCGACGACCGGCACTCAGCTGATGATCACGGCCATTCATTTCGATGACGACGGCTAAGTAAGGCTCGACGCCCGCCGGCGGCCTGCCGCTAACGACGGCCGGCGGGGCAGCGCCGGGTTCATGATCGTTAGTCGGCAAGCCTCGCTGAGGGTCGTTCACGATCACATGGGGCGACAACCCTCGCGCCGTCCGACCGCGACCTGGAATGCTCCAGCGGGAACCCGGTTGGACCCGGCTGTGGTTCATGTTCACGCGGACCTCCCGGTAGCCCGGATCGCTGCGCCAGGCCCGGAACGGCGACATCCGGCTACCGGGGATCGCAGCACGATCGTGTGCCACCAGCCTGGACGCTCATCTTGCAGATCCCTTGACACCCGCCTTGCATCCCCGGTACAGACGCCATCAGGGGATGCGCAGGTTCCCGGTAGCCCGGATCGCCGCGCACGGGAGGTCCGTGCTACCAGTGAGCCAGTGTGACGAAACTTGCCGAGAAAGTCGCATCGCATGGTTGCAATTAGGCGCAATCATTTTCTTCTGGCGCAAACTCCCATAGGCTGCGGGTGAGAAGTGCGGACAAGGGGTATTAGCGCAACGGAGTGCCTCGGCGCTCCTAGTGAGGGTGTAGGCGACGACCTCGTCCACTGGCGGTGCAAGATGCATGGCGATCATGGAATTCCGAGCGCTCGGACCGATTGAACTCTGGTCGGCTGGGCAGCGGCAGGATCTCGGACCAGCCAGGGCGCGTTCCATCCTGGTCATGCTCCTGCTGACGCCCCGCGCGGTCGTTCCGGTAGAGACCCTCATCGACCGGCTCTGGGAGTCGCGGCCCCCGTCGAAGGCACGGGAAAGCCTGTCGGTCTATATCGCCAGGCTCCGGGCGTCATTGCGCCAGGCCGTCGGCGGCGAGGTGCGGCTTGTCGGACGCGCCGGAGGATACCTGCTCGACGTCGAGCCAGAAGCGATCGACGTGCATCAGTTCCGTCGGCTGCGCCGGCAGGCCGATGCCCTCGCCGCAAGCGGTGACTACGATCACGCCGCCGGGCTGCTGCGCGACGCGGATGCGCTCTGGCGCGGTCAGGCGCTGGCCGGGATCGCCGGCGACTGGGTAGCGAGGATGCGGGACGCTCTGGAGGAAGAGCGCCGGGCAGCCATACTCGAGCGAGTCACATGCGAGCTCGAGCTTGGCCAGCACACCGACCTGGTGAGCGAGCTTCGCCTGCTACTGGCCCGGTATCCGCTGGATGAGACGCTGGTCGCGCACCAGATGACAGCCCTTTACCGGAGCGGCAGGCAGGCTGACGCGCTGAGCCTGTACCGCGAAACCCGCAGCCGCCTGGTCGAAGAGCAGGGCACCGAACCGGGGCTGATGCTCTCCGAACTCCACCAGCGCATCCTGGCCTGTGACGCCGGGCTGGCCGTCAGGCCCGCCAGCCAGCGTCCCGTCGCAGCGGCGCCGCCAGATACCCTTCCGCCCGAGACGACGGAGTTCGTTGGTCGTGACGACGAGCTCAGGCTGCTGACCGGGGAACACGGCAACAGGCCCGGAATCGTGATAATCGAGGGCATGCCGGGCGTGGGTAAGACCACTCTGGCGATCCGCGCGGCCCGCCAGGTCGCCGGTGAGTACCCGGACGGGACGCTCTACCTCAACCTTCGTTCCCATGATCCTGCGAACCCGTCGCTCGATCCGGCCGAGGCGCTGCATCGCCTGCTCCAGATGCTGTCGGTGCCGGCCACGCAAATGCCCGAGGCCATCGGCGAGCGCACCACGCTCTGGCGAGCGCACCTGAGCCGCCGTCGCGCGGTCGTCATTCTCGACGATGCCGCCGGACATGACCAGATCCGCCCGCTGCTGCCGGTGGCGGGCCGGTGCCTGATCCTGATCACCACCAGGCGCAGGCTTCCGGGCCTCGACGGCGCGCGCTCGCTGACCCTCGACGTGCTGTCCGTCGACGACGCGGTCACGCTCTTCCGGCGGATCGCCGGCGAGGGCAGGGCTGAGGACGCCGATCAGGTCGTCGAAGCGGTGGGACTGTGCGGGCGGCTACCGCTCGCAATCCAGCTCACGGCCGGGCGAATCGCGCAGAATGACCCGCCGCGCCTTGATGGCCTGATCGAGGAACTGTCGCAATCCCCCGCCTGGCTCGGTGGAGCCAGCGCGGCAGGCCCCGAGGTGACCGCCGCCTTCGACCTGTCCTACCGCGCGCTGGAACCCAGTCACCAGCGCTTCTTCCGGCGCCTTGGCGCCAGCCCGTGCGTGAGCCACAGCCTGCCGGCCGCGGCCGCCCTGAGTGGCTGCACCCTGCCCGAGGCGGAGAAGGCGGTAGTCACCCTGCTCGACTATCACCTGCTGGCGCCGACCACCGATGGCCGGGTCCGCTTCCACGACCTCATCCGGGGCTACGCGGCGGCGCGCGGCGCGCGCGATGACCCGGAGGTCGCGCAAAAGCAGGCCATCAGCAGGCTCCTTGACTACTACCTGCATACGGCCGACAGGGCTGACCAGGTGCTGAACCGTTTCCGGCGTCGGCCCGACATCCAGGTCAGCCAGTTGCCTGCGGGCGGCCCGGCCCTTGGCACGCAGGAAGACGCGGCCTGCTGGCTGGAGGCCGAATGGCGCAACATCTTGCAGGCCGCGCGCTACGCCGCCAGGCGCGAGTGGACGCAAAAGTGTGCCGACCTCATCTACCTGCTTGCCGACTTCCTGGAGATCAAGGCGTACTGGGACGAGGCGATCGCGGCTCACACGCTTGCCCTGCAGGCCAGCCGCGGCCTCGCCGATCCGCTGAGGATCGCGCGGGCGTTGCTCGCCCTCAGCGCGGTGTCCCAGCAGATCGGGCGGTACGAGCCGGCGATTCCCCTGGCCGAGGAGGCCGGGGCGATTTACCGATCGCTCGCTGACCGCGCAGGCGAGGCCGAGTCCCTCGACCAGATAGGCCTGGCCTACCAGCGCACGGCCCGTTCCCGTGAGGCATTCGCCTACTTCCAGGAAGCGCGGATGCTGTACCGTGCCGCCGCCTACCCGCGCGGGGTGGCCGACACTTTGAGCCACTCCGGGATCGCCTCCTGGCATCTGGGGCGTTATCCCGAGGCGACCGCTCACCTGCGCGAGGCGCTCTCGCTCTACCGCGACGTCGGCGACCGGCGCGGAGAGGCGAAGGTGCTCAACAACCTGGGCAGGGTCCACCTGTACAACGGCTCTCACAGGGAGGCGCTCGATGCTTATCAGAACTCCCTGCATATCTTTCGCGAGATAGGCGGGGCGCAGAACGAGGCGATCCTCTACCAGAGCATCGGCAACGTCCACCGCTACAAGGAAAGCTACGAGGAGGCACTAGCCGCCTGCCGACGTGCCCTAGCTATATATCGTAACATAGGCGATCTACCGGATGAAGCAGACGTACTCAATGATATCGGTGCTATATACCAGAGCGCGGTCTGCTATGACGAGGCGCTTGTTTATCATCAGAAGGCGCGGCTGATCGCCGAGGAGATTGGGAACCTGTCCCAGCAGCTCATCGCGCTGCGCATGATCGCCGACGTGCACCGAGGATCCGGCCGGCACGTCGAAGCGCTCGATCACTACAACACCGCGCTGCGCCTGGCCAGGGAGATCGGCGATCCCTACGAGGAGGGAAAGATCCTGGTGGGGATCGCGGAATCGACGCTCAGCACGCAGCGGTCTGACGTGGCACGGATCGTCTTCAGGCAAGCGCTGGACATCTTCGAGCGGCTTGGCGTGCCAGAGGCGAACTCGACGCGGATACGCATAGAGACCATCGACCCCGCCTTCGCCGTCCGCGCCTCCTGAGCCTGCCAATCATCACATGCCACGGGGCATCCCCAGGTGACGCCTGCGCCTGGGATGCCGGTTGGCTTGTCTACCTGGGATGCAAGGCGGGTGTCAAGGCATCTGCAAGATGAGCGTCCAGGCTGGTGGTACACGATCGTGCTGCGATCCCCGGTAGCCGGACGTCGCCGTCTCGGGCCGGGCGCAGCGATTTGGGCTACCGGGAGGTCCGCGTGCACCTGAGCCAAAGCCAGATCCAATCGGGTTCCCGCTGGCGCATTCCAGGTCGCGGCCGGCCGAAGAGCCGCGCGCTTGCACCTGAGCCAGACGGGGTGGAGCCTGCGGCGCCGAGGTCGTTGCATGCCTGCCCGATGGCGGCAACCGCGGCAGCCGGGACCGGCTTCGCCGGGGGCATCGCAATGCTCGATGACGGCTGGTCCTTGCCTGACCACGGCTTGCCTGCCCTCGACAGCTTGCTGATCAGCGCCGAGCTGTTCATCACGATGTTCCACAACGAGAATCACCTGGGCCCGCCCGACCGGCGGCTCTGGCATGTCCGCAGCGAAATCGAAGCATCGGGCACGTACTGGCACACTCCGGAGGAACTGGCCTTCGGCGCGCGGGTTGCCTGGCGTAACAGTGCGCGCTGCATCGGGCGGCTGTACTGGCAAAGCCTGCAAGTGCGTGACCGCCGCGCGATCAGCGCCGCACCGGACATCGCCGCCGAGTCCGTCGAGCACCTGCGCGAGGCGACCAACGGTGGCCGGATCCGCCCGGTGATCACCGTGTTCGCACCGGATGCGCCTGGCAGTCCAGGGCCGCGGATCATCAGCTCGCAGTTCGTCAGGTATGCGGGATACGAGGCCGCTGACGGCACGGTCACCGGGGATCCGGCCAACGCCGACCTCACCTGGCTTGCCCGCGGCCTCGGCTGGCCAGGCGGCCAGCCTGCCGGGCGGTTCGACATCCTTCCCTTGCTCGTGCAGGAGCCGGGCGCGCCTGTCACGGCGCACGAGATCCCCGCCGACGCGGTACTTGAGGTACCCATCGAGCATCCGGAGCTTGCCTGGTTCGCCGACCTCGGGCTCCGGTGGCATGCGGTGCCGGTGATTAGCGACATGTACCTGGACATCGGTGGCGTCCGCTACCCGGCAGCGCCATTCAACGGCTGGTACATGTGCACCGAGATCGGGTCGCGCAACTTCGGTGATAGCGGCCGGTACGACCAGTTGCCGGTGATCGCCGCCCGCATGGGCCTGTCCGTGGCCAGCGACCGGAGCCTGTGGAAGGACCGGGCGATGACCGAGCTCAACCTCGCGGTCGTGCACTCGTTCGGCAAGGCCGGCGTCACGATCACCGACCATCACACCGAATCGGTCCGTTTCCTTGCGCACATAGAGCGGGAAGAACGGCACGGACGGGAGTGCCCGGCCGACTGGACGTGGATCGTGCCGCCTGCGGCGTCTTCCACCACTCCGGTCTTCCACCGGTATTACCAGAATTTTGACCAAACGCCGAACTTCTATCGGCACCCGGCGCCTGCCAGCCGGAAGGAGGCCGGCCTGCACGTACTTGCCAGGCACACCGGCCAGCTCACCGGCTAGGCGACACACGACACGGGCGACGCGACCCCGCTGCCGGGCAACGTCCAACCTGTCCCGCCTCTCGCCAGTGTCGTCACCGGTATGGCTGAGCCCGGCACGTTCACCGCCAGCCTGGCGATCCGCGGTCACTCGGATCGCCAGACTGACGTCGCTGAACAATTTGCGGTGCAAGTCTCATGGAAGTTGCAGCGGCGAAACATCCGTCAGATGACCGATATTCGAACCGCGATCACGGGGCGCGCGCAGGTACGCGGGCGGGCTGGCTAGTGACATCGGGCTTCGTCGCGTAGCACGGCGGCGAGGTCCTGCGGAGCAGGCAGGACCCAGCCCGGCGGAGCGTGGCTGGGTCTGCCGACGGCTTCTTCGAGCGCCCGCGCACCGATCATCTGCCGGGTAAGGCCGCGGGCGGTGAACCATGCCGCTGCGCTGGCCGCGTCGCGATCGAGGAAGTGCGCGCCATTCGGGTTGGCGATCACGTCGACGACCTGCGGAACGTCGATCATGACCAGCCGGCCGCGATGCAGCAGCAGGTTGTACGCGGACATGTCCCCGTGCGCCAGCCCATGACCAGCCAGCACGAGCATCGACTCGACAAGCTGGCGCCACAGGCCGACGAGCTCGTCTGGCTGCGGCCGGACCTCGGCGAGCCGGGGTGCCGCGGTGCCGTCTGGCTCGCCGATGAACTCGAGCAGGATTTCCGTTCCGAGCACTTGAACGGGATATGGAACAGTGACGCCGGCCTGGTGCAGCCGGCACAGCGCGGTGAACTCGGCGTTCGCCCATTGCGTGGAGATCATCTCCCGGCCGGCCGCGGTGCGGTTCGCCATAGCCCGGTTCACGCGGGAATCGCGCACTCGCCGGCCTTCCAGGTACTGGTCGTCGCGGTGGAACATCCGGTGCCCGGCGTCCCGGTATCGCTTGGCAGCTAGCAGGCAGGACCGATCCGTCCCTGGCACGCTCCTGCGGATCAGGTGAACGTCGGCTTCCTTACCGGTCTTG
>JASIBM010000663.1 GCA_030045175.1 Streptosporangiaceae bacterium
GTCCGAGCCGGCGCTGCTCGGCCCGGCGACGACCGCGCTGGCCGGCGCCGTCCGCGCCGGGGCGCTCGGCCGCCTCACCGTGGAGCGCGCCGACGGCGCCGATGTCTACGACTCGCCGCTCGCCCAGGCGCTAGAGGGCGCCGGCTTCCGCCCGACCCCGCGCGGCCTGCGCCTGCGCGCCTGAGCTTTACGAGCCACGGCGCCCGATCGGGATGACCGCCTCACGGCGCCATGAAGGCAATGCTCGCGCCGGGCCCTTTGCGGTGATCGATGTTCTCCGGGATGATCAGCACCTGGTACCGGCTGCGATGAGCCAGGTTCGACAGCGTAACCGACGAGGCCTCAGTAATGCGCAGCAAGGCGTACCTGCCGTCAGGTGAGCGCAAGTAGACCAGGTACGACACCCCCGGGCCGAAGGCTTGCCAGTGCAACCGGATCGAGTCCTGGATGCGGGTTACCGAAATGTCCCTGACGGCGCGCAGCCGCGGGCAGCCGCCGGAGTAGCTCCAGCTATTGAACAACCGCGGGCCCGGCTGCACGGCGGCGGACGTGTACGCTGACGGGCCGGCCGCCACGGTGGCGGGCCGGACGGTCCTAAGGCCAGCGGCGCCGAAGACCGCGCGCGGGACGGCGATGAAATGCGGCTGGATGACCGCGTTGGTGAACGCGGAGAGCGGGACGCAGCCAGCGGTCACGGCCAGTGAGTTCACGTTATAGCTGATCACCAGCGTACGCTTGGTTGACAGCGCAGGCTCGGCCCGCGCTTCGTACATGACCTGGTAATCGTCCGCCGCCGTCAGCCCGATGCCTGGCGCGCTGTACAGCAGCAGGGCAGCCGCGGTGTCGAACGGGCCCCACGGCGTCTCGCCCGGGTAAGCGTCGATCTGGGTGCTGCCAAGCCCGCCTGCCTGCTCGATCAGCCAGTACCGGCCAGCGGCGTTGATCACGCTGAATCCGGTGTCGATGCTCAGGCCGACGGCGGGCGTTATGGGCTGCGCATTCATCTGGCCGCTCGCCCATCTGCCGTTGCCAGCGTAGAACCGCCAGGCTGAGGTGTCCGCCAGCCGTGATACGGCTACCCTCGCCAGGTAGCACTGGCGCGTCGGCGAGCTGGGACTGGAACTTTGCCAGCCGTAGATGTAGGCCGTGCCGCCTTGCCGGAGCACCGCCGCCCCCCAGACGATCGGCGTTCCTCCGGCCTGCGGGATGTACGTCGGCACCTTCGTGATACCCGGCCTGATCACCTCGCCAAATGCCTGCCCGCGGCCGTCGCGGGCAAGCTGGCTGACCGCGAATTCGGCGATCACCGTTCCGACCGGAACAAAGGGCACCCGGCCTGGCAGGTATCTGGTGTAGAAGCGCAGGATGCGCGAGCCGATCCGAAGGCCATCACCGGCCCAGTAGCGCTGGTTCGCCGCGCCGCCGGCGTTCGCCGCAGAGACCACAGAATGCGCGTCGCCGGGCTGACCGGGGCCAGCACACGCATCGCCGCCTGTGATCGTCACGAACGTGTTGCGGCTGCCGCGGGTGGTCTGCATGACCACCAGATTGTGCACGAACCCGCTTTGCTCCGAGAATCCGATACGCGGGCCGGCCGGGCCGAGTGAGCTGTCGGAGAAGAACCAGGCAATCTGCGATGAGCTGAGCCGGACCGCCGAGACCCCGTCGCCGCCCGACCGGTCCGCGCAGGTGGACCTGTCGGAGTAAGCGATCCACTGGCGGTCGAGCGTGGCCGGAGTCAGGTATCCGGCCTTGCCGACCTGAACC
The DNA here is from genome assembly GCA_030045175.1 of Streptosporangiaceae bacterium. Lineage (GTDB taxonomy): Bacteria > Actinomycetota > Actinomycetes > Streptosporangiales > Streptosporangiaceae > Chersky-822. Next base: position 1,768 of record JASIBM010000663.1, read on the forward strand.
GGAATCGACCTCGGCCGGTGGCCTGCCGCGCGACCGGCAGCCTGATTCCTGGTCACGACCATCACCGTCAGCGCGATGCCGAAGGTCACGGCAAAGGTACACAGGGCAAGCGACAGCTCTAGCTTGCGAACCCGCAGTGCCATCTGACGGACTCCCTTTCGGCCGGGCCGTCCGCAGCTTACAAACGCGCCGCAATTGCCATGCCACCGGCCGGTGGCGGCCACCCAGCCATGTCTAGCCGGGAGTGTCCTCGGCTACCAGCCTTGATGCTGCTGTTGTTGCTCTTGCTGGCGCTCGGTGTGGATGGCCTCGATCGCGAGCACAACGGCGAGGATGAACACGTCCTGCATCCCGTCGGCGATGTCGACGGCGAACTTCTCCCGCAGCGCGAGCTCGCGCGAGATGTGCGCGACCGGCTGTCCCTGCTGGCTGATCGAGTAGTCCCAGCCATCGAAGTGGCCCTTCGCGGTCAGCCTGCCGAGGCTCGACTCGATATCGTAATGATCACCGAAGAAGCCCTCGTGGCGCACCTCGGCGACGCGCTGACCGCCCACGATGATCTCGTGCCCGGTGCCCATCAGGTGCTTCTTGATCTCCGCGACCTCCTGGCCGGACTGATCGCGGATCGCCAGCCGGTGCTTCAGGCCAAGGTTCCCGCGAACGTCGAAGACCGGCGATCCACCCTGGTCGGAGATCTCGAAGTGCTCGACCAGGGACCATTTGCTCGACATCACATAGCGCATGGCTCAATAGTCTCCCATGCCCCGATGAGTTGCACGAAGATCAGGCAGACGGCCGGCCCTGATGTGTCGGGCTGACGGCGCTCGCCACCCTCGGCAGCAGGCCCCCGGTCCGGCGCGCGTAGTCCTCGTACTCCTCGCCGAGCGCGCCGACCAGCGTCGCCTCCTCGACCCTGATCCGCACCGCGAACACCAGCGGCGGCACGATCAGCATGAGCAGCACGGCGAGCCAGTTCCGCAGCGCGACGCCGACCCCCACCATGGCGATGATCGCGCCCGCGTAACCGGGATGGCGTATTACCCGGTAGGGACCTTCTTCCACCACCCGGTGATCGTCGGCGATGCCGACCACGAACGTGAAGAACCGGTCCAGGGTCAGCATCGCCCACACCCGCAGCGCCGCCCCGGCCACGATCAGCGCCTCCCCGGCGACCTGCACCGACCGCCCGCCGCCGGTCGCCGCCCACCTGAACCTGGTTGCCCAGCCCGCCAGGATCACCGCGGCCGCCAGCGACGTGACGATGACGTAGAACGTCCACTCCCGCGACCGCGCGCCGGCGACCGACGCCCAGTCGCGCACCCGCGCCCGGAATCCGGGCCTGAGCATCAGCCGCAGCCGGAGCACCATCTCGACCAGGCCCCAGGCCAGAACGGTCAGCAGGACAACCATGGGCACACCACCACACGCGCTACAGATCCGGCATCACACCGAAAGCTACGCCCCGCCGCCGCCGCCGTCATCACCCCTGCCTAAAAGCAGCGCCCAGGCACGCACCAGCCGTTCACCTTGGCGCAATCCGCGCGTCGCGGCGCGGATGCCGGCTCGCGCACCGGAGCGCCGGCGTTAGCCGGCGCCGGCAAGCGGCATAATGCTGGGTATGCGCCTGTCAGCCCGGGCCGACTACGCCTTGCGCGCCGCGATCGAGCTCGCCGCGTCTGGTTCCGGGCACGTCACGTCCGACCAGCTCGCCAAGGCGCAGCAGATCCCCGCTAAGTTCCTCGAAGCGATCTTGACCCAGCTCCGCCGCGCGGGCCTGGTGCGCAGCCAGCGAGGCCCGGACGGCGGCTTCTGGCTGGCGCGGCCGGCGAGCGAGATCGCATTGGCAGACATCATCCGGGCAATCGACGGGCCGCTGCTCGGCGTCCGCGGCGAGCGGCCGGAGAACCTCGGCTACATAGGCGCGGCCGAGCCGCTGCAGACCGTGTGGATCGCGCTGCGCGCGAACGAGCGGGCCATACTCGAAGACGTCACCCTGGAGCACGTGGTCACCGGCGACCTGCCGGCCAGCGTGCGCAAGCTCGCCGACCTGCCCGGCTCCTGGCAATCCGGGGCCGGACGCTAACGCCGCCCGCCCAGCTAGCCCGCGTGCGCCCTGCGTCGCGGCCTGATCGTTTTCATCTGATGAATGGCATTCTGGTCCGATGATTCCGGGTGGATGGCACATTCATCCGGCGCCGGTGCCGCGCATCGCACAAGACAAAAGCGACGATAATCATGAAAGCAGGCACCACGCTACTCGCGCTAGATGAGCGCCACGCGCTACTCGCCCCGAACGAGCGTCACGCGCTGCTCGCGCTAGACGGGCACCATGCTGGTGATCTCGCGAGCCGTCCGGGTCACCTGATCGAAGACGGTGTCGCTGACCACGCCCAGCGGGAGCGAGGCTCCTGATACCGGCGCGTTGATCTTCGTGGCCCTGCCGAGCGCGCCAGGACCCCCCTGGCCAGCGCCCAGCCGCATCGGGTTCAGCTGACCGGAGCCCAGCCCGCCGCCGACCGTCGCTGGCACCTTGGCCTTCGCGGGGATCTGAAGACGCTCTGCCGACCCAACCGCAGCCGACCCGACAGCAGCCGCCCCGACCGTAGCCGGCCCAGCCGCGTGCACCGAGGCGACCGGCCCGGACCCGACCGGCACGTGCTCGTCGCTGTCACCCTCGCTGCCTGACCCGTGACCAGCCCCAGCCACCTCGATCGCCGGCTCCATGACCCCGGCGAACACGGGCTCGCTTTGCAGCTCAACGAGCGCGAAGTTGTCGGAGACTTCCCTGAGCACCTGAGAAAGCGGCGCCCCGAGCGCCGAGCAGATGGCGGCGAGCAGCTCCGAGGACGCCTCCTTCTGGCCGCGCTCGACCTCCGACAAGTATCCAAGCGAAACTCGCGCTGAGGCCGAGACCTCCCGGAGGGTGCGACCCTGCCGAAGGCGAAGCCGCCGCAGCGCGTCACCAAGCAAGTGACGAAGCAGGACCATCGTCGCATCCCTTCCCGAGAATCAGCCGCTCACACATCCACCGTACCTGGCCATGCTGGTGAAGCGGGAGAGGGCATCTGTGCGTGTCCCCAGACGTAACGCTGTAATCAGTCGCGATCTTCCGCGAGCACCGTCACCAGCAGCGCCAGGACCTGGCGCACAGTCTCGCTCCTGATCTGGCCCCGGTCACCGGTGAGCCGGAGCCGACGATGCGCCGATCTGGCGCCCGCGTCGACGGCGATGTGCACCGTGCCGACCGGCTGGCCATCGGCCGGGTCCGGGCCAGCCACACCGGTCGTGGCCACGCCGACGGCCACGTCAAGCCGTCGGCGGACCCCAGCCGCCATGGCGAGGGCCACGTCGCGATGCACCGTGCCAACCTTTTTGAGCAACGCAGCAGGCACCCCGAGCTGTGACTCTTTCAGGTCGGCCGCGTAGGCGACTATCCCGCCGCGGAACGCCGCCGACGACCCGGCCACGGTCGTCAGCGCGCCCGCTACCAGCCCGCCGGTGAGCGACTCGGCAGTCCCGGCCGTTAGCCCTCGCGCGATGAGCAGCGCGATCGCCGAAGCCGCCAGGGCGCCGGCCGACGAGTCCGAGCCCGGCTCGGCGCCCGGCGCCTCGTGCGCGCTCACTGCCCGCTGCCTGCGTGTCCGCCTGCCATGCTCTCGCCGGACACCGCGCCGCCCTGGCTGCCAGGCACGGCGCGCCGCAGCCGCACCGCCCTGACCACGTAGTCGGCGCCGGTCAGCATGGTCACCACCAGGGCGGCGCCCATGATCACCAGCTTCAGCACGTTCAGGCCGATCGGCAGGACGTACAGGCCGATCGCGACAATCTGGAGCAACGTCTTGACCTTGCCGCCCCTGCTCGCCGGGATCACGCCTCGCCTGATCACCCAGAAGCGCAGCAGCGTCACGCCAACCTCCCGGGCCAAGATGAGCGCGGTCACCCACCCGGCGACCTCGCCGAGCACGGTCAGCGAGATCAGCGCCGACCCGGTCAGCGCCTTGTCGGCGATCGGGTCGGCGATCTTGCCGAAGTCCGTGATCAGCCCGCCGCGCCTGGCAAGCTCGCCGTCGAGCAAATCGGTGAAGGAGGCCGCGCCGAAGACGACGAACGCCGCGATCCGCCAGCCGGTCCCGCCCGTCATGAGGAAGACCACGAACACTGGCACCAAGGCAAGCCTGACCATGGTCAGCACGTTCGCGATGTTGATCAGCCTGGGCCGCGCCGCCGGGCCGGCCGCGTCAGGATCTGTCAATGGCTGAGGACTAGCCAACGGCTCGCGACTAGCCAACAGCGCCGTGGTGGCCGTTACCTGGCCCTTCGATCAGATCGGCGATGAGGTCCACCCCCTCCGAGCCAGTCACCGCAGCAGCCGCGAGTTCTCCGATGCCGAGTCGCCGTCCGGCCCGGACCTCGGTGCTGCCATCGACCTCGGGAGCCTGGTGGGCCGCGCGCCCGCCGTATCGCCAGCAGCCACCGTTCCCGCCGGCCTCGACGAGCTCCTCGATCATGACAGCGACGGTCTCGCCCACCCGCTCGGCGGCCCGCTGGTCCATCAGCTCGTCCGCCAGCGCGGCCAGCGCCTCGACTCGCTCGGCTATCTCATCGGCGGGAACCTGGCCGGGCAGCGTCGCGGCCTCGGTCCCGTCCTCATCTGAGTACCCGAAGATGCCGATCGCATCCAGCCTGGCGTCGGCCAGGAACCGTTCGAGCTCGGCGACGTCGGCGTCGGTCTCCCCTGGGAACCCCACGATGAAGTTCGACCGGACGCCCGCCTCCGGTGCCAGCCGCCTGATCTGGCTGATCAGCTCGCAGAACCGCTCGCCGTCGCCGAACCTGCGCATCGCCCGCAGCACCCGCCCGCTGGCGTGCTGGAACGACAGGTCGAAGTACGTGGCCACGCCAGCGGTCGACGTCATCACCTCGATCAGCCCCGGGCGCACCTCGGCCGGCTGGAGGTAGCTGACCCGCACCCGGTCGATGCCAGGCACCGCGGCGAGCCGTGGCAGCAGCGCCTCGAGCAACCGCAGGTCCCCGAGATCCTTGCCATAGGAGGTCGAGTTCTCGCTGACAAGCAGCAACTCCCTGACACCATGACCAGCCAGCCAGCCGGCCTCCGCGACCAGGTCATCAGGCCGCCGCGATATGAACGAGCCACGGAACGCCGGTATCGCGCAGAAACTGCACCGCCGGTCACAGCCAGAAGCGATCTTGAGCGGCGCGACGACACCGTCCCCTAGCCTGCGCCTGAGCACCCGGGGGCCCGACGGCGGAGCGACGCCATCTGGCAGGTCTTCGATCACAGCGATCCCGTGCCCTGGCAGGTGCCCGGCTCCGGCGCCCGGCCGGCCGGCCGGCGAGATCGGCAGCAACCGCCGCCGGTCCTTCGGCTCGTGCGCCGCCCACCGGCGCCCCGCCAGCACGTCGTCGAGCCGTCCGGCTATGTTCGCGTAGTCGTCAAAGCTCAGCACCTGCGCCTCGGGCAGCGCCTCAGCCAGCCCCGAGCCGTACCGCTCGGCCAGGCACCCGGCCGCGACGACAGCCGCGCCCGACTCGGCGGCCGTCAGCAGCTCATCGATCGACTCTTGCTTGGCCGCCTGGATGAACCCGCACGTGTTCACCACCACCACGTCGGCCGTGCCCTCGGTAAGCTGCCAGCCACCGGCCTCCAGCCTCGCGGCGAGCTCTTCTGAGTCAACCTCATTCCTGGCGCAGCCGAGCGTCACCAGGCGCGCGGTCCGGCCACCAACCGAGCGCCCGGCTCCCGTCGATGCAGAACCGCGCGATGACACACCGGCAGACTACGGTAAGTCGCGACCTGCTGGTCCTCCCGCACTCGCCTTCGGCTCGCTCGCGCAGGCGCAGGATGGTCAGCTCGCCTCGCGTGCCGGGTGCAGGCGCAGGGTCATCGTTCGCACCGCGCCAACCGGGATGGGGTTCCTCCCGTTCACCCTCAGCCTGATCGCGGCGGGGTTCGCGATGGTCATGGTGACCGCGCGTCGCTCGGTCCAGTGGGCAGACCGTCCCGCGTGGACCTCCCCGCGGTAGATGACCTGGCCGGTAGCCGAGATGAGCTGCACATAGCAGTTCTGCGCCGCGGTCAGGCTGATATCCAGCAGGCGCGGTCCGGGCTGCGCCGCGTGCGCCGACTGCGACTTCGCCTGGACCTGCGACCGCGCCTGCAGGCCGGTCCTGGCGGTGGTCTTGGCTGCCTGCCGGGGGGCTGGCGGCTGCGACCGCCCGGCGTAGCGCTGATATGCGAAGGCGCCGCCCACGAGCACGACGACGATCGCGAGCGCCACGGTCCAGTTGGGCTTGCGCCGCTCCCTCAGCTTCACGGGAACGACCGGCTGGAACACCTCCGCCGCGCTGATCAAGGGCGGCGCTCCCATCGTCGCGTCGTACTCGTCGATCAACGGCTGCGGATCGACCCCGACCACGCCGGCGATGCTGCGAATATGACCCCGCGCATAGAAATCCCCCCCGCAGCCTGAGAAGTCGTCCTGCTCGATGCTGCGGATGATCGTTTCCCTGATGCACGTGCGCTGGCTCACCGCCGTGATGGTGAGGCCCGCCTCGCGGCGCGCCTCCGCCAGCGTGCCCCCGATGCTCACGCCCGCCCTCCCCGCCACAACTCTCTGAGACCGGCTCATGCCCGCGCCTGGGCATGCCGACTCCACCCGGACCGGGTGACCCGCGCGTCATTCCCCGCGCAGCGAGGCGAGCAGATCAGCTAGGTCATCCGGCCGGATCAGGACGTCCCGCGCCTTGGATCCCTCCGAGGGCCCGACCACGCCGCGGCTCTCAAGCAGGTCCATCAGCCGCCCAGCCTTGGCGAACCCGACCCGTAGCTTGCGCTGCAACATCGACGTGGAACCGAACTGGGTGCTCACGATCAACTCGGCCGCCTGGAGCAGCAGTTCAAGGTCGTCGCCGATGTCAGCGTCGACCTCGCGCTGCTTGCCCTCCGGCGCTGTCACGTCTTCGCGGTAATCCGGCTCGGCTTGCCGCTTGCAGTGCGCGACGATCTCGCGGATCTCCTTCTCCGTGACGTACGCGTTCTGCAGCCTGATCGGCTTGCTCGCTCCCATCGGCAAGAACAGCGCGTCACCCTGGCCGACGAGCTTCTCCGCGCCGGGCTGGTCGAGGATCACCCGGCTGTCGGTCAGGCTCGACGTCGCGAACGCGAGCCGGGACGGCACGTTCGCCTTGATCAGCCCGGTGACCACGTCAACGCTCGGCCGCTGGGTCGCGAGCACCAGGTGAATGCCCGCCGCCCGGGCAAGCTGGGTGATCCGGACGATCGCGTCCTCGACGTCGCGCGGCGCCACCATCATCAGGTCGGCCAGCTCGTCGACGATCACGAGCAGGTACGGATACGGCACGTACTCCCGCTCGCTGCCGGGCGGAGGGACCACCTTCCCCGCCCTGACGGCCTTGTTGAAGTCGTCCATGTGCCGGAACCCGGACGCCGCCAGATCGTCATACCGGCGGTCCATCTCGCCTACCACCCACTGCAAGGCGTCGGCCGCCCTCTTGGGGTTGGTGATGATCTGAGTTATCAGGTGCGGGATGCCCTGATAGGCGGTGAGCTCGACCCGCTTGGGGTCGATCAGGATCATCCGCACCTCATCCGGGGTCGCCCGAATTAGGATAGAGGTGATAAGTCCATTTATACAGGTACTCTTCCCGGCGCCGGTAGCCCCGGCGATGAGCATGTGCGGCATCTTCGCGAGGTTGGCCACCACGGTGCGGCCCTCGACGTCCTTGCCCAGCCCGACCACCATGGGGTGGTGGTCGGATTCGGCGACCGGCGACCGCAGCACGTCGCCCAGGCTGACGATCTCCCGGTCGGTGTTCGGGATCTCGATGCCGATCGCCGACTTCCCCGGGATCGGGGACAAGATCCGGACGTCCGCCGACTTGACCGCGTAGGCGATGTTCTTAGACAGCGCGGTGACCCGTTCGACCTTGACCGCCGGGCCTAGCTCGATCGCGTACCTCGTGACGGTCGGCCCCCGGCTGAAGCCGGTCACCTGCGCGTCAACCTCGAACTGCTCGAGCACGGTGGTCAGCGCCTCGACCATCGCGTCGTTGGCCCGGGTCCGCGCCTTCGGCGCCGTGCCGGGCTTGAGCAGCGCCGATGGCGGCAACGTGTAGCTGGACGAGGACATCGGCAACGTGAGCTGCTCACCTGCCCGGCCGGTCCTGGGCGGCTGCGCCGCGCCGTCGGCGGAGACCGGCTCCGCCGGGTCGTCGGGCCCGAACCAGGACTTCCGCCAGGACGCCTCGGCACCCGATGCCAACCCAGCCCGGCCCGCCAGCCCATACGCCCCGGCGGCGAAATCCTCCGCGCCGTGCTGCCCGGGCCCGCCATGTCCAGGCCCGCGCTGA
>JASIBM010000088.1 GCA_030045175.1 Streptosporangiaceae bacterium
ACCGGCGTCGTCGACTCGCTGGCCCAGGACCCCGCGGCGCACGCCAGGATCGACCCGGTGCTGCCGATCCGGACGTCAGGCAAGCAGCCGCCGCTGTTTTGCGTGCATCCGGTGTCCGGGGTGGCGTGGTGTTACGCCGGCCTGCAGCGGCACCTGCCCGCTGGCTTGCCCATCTATGGCCTTCAGCTGGACACGGCCGGCAGGTCGACCTGGCCGAGGGACCTGGCGGAACTCACCGCGAGTTACGCAGGCCGGATACGTGAGGTCCAGCCAGCGGGTCCATATCGCCTGCTCGGCTGGTCGCTGGGCGGAGGCATCGCGCACGCCGTCGCCGGCCGGCTGCAACGTGAGGGCGAGCGAGTGGAGTTCCTCGCCCTGCTGGATTCCTATCCCGCCGATCACCAGCTACTTGACATGGATCCTGCCGCCATGCTCAGCGTGGTCGAGCTGGCGATTCTGGCAACCATGGCACAAGATCTCGGCCTGGAGATCGATACCACGGACGATCCGAAGTCACGGCAGCGGATGAGGCAGGCGGTCGCCCAGGGCTTCGGCCTGCCGGAGCAGACCCTGGCCGACCTGCCGCGGGCCGCTGGGAATCTCATCCGGATCGTCCAGGGCAGCGAGCATGAGGTCTTCCGCGGCGATGTCGTCTTCGTCCGGGCGGCAGGCAGCCGTCCCGACATACCCGATGCATCGAAGGCGTGGCAGCCGTACGTCAGCGGGACCATTGACCACCACGCCATCGGCTGCGGTCACTTCGAGATGATGAAGCCAGGTCCGGTGGCGCAGATCGGGTCGCTGCTCGCGGCCAGGATAGGGATCTGATGGCTACAGAAACCATCACCGGCACCGCGATCCGCCGCGGCGCGCTGCGAGGACGGGACTTCCGGCTGCTGTGGACCGGGCAATCGGTCAGCAAGGCTGGCAGCGCGGTGACCACCTTCGCGCTGCCCGTGGTGGCGGTGCGGACGCTGGGTGCGAGCCCGCTGATGATGGGCGTGCTTGGTGCCATGATCTGGCTTCCGTGGCTATTCATCGGGCTGCAGGCGGGGGCATGGGCCGACCGAAGGACCAAACGGCCAGTGATGATCGGCTGTCAGATCGCGTCGGCGATCTTGATCGTGAGCATCCCGGTGCTGGCCTGGCTCGACCTCCTGACCATGTGGTACATCCTGGTCATCGCGTTCGCTGCCGGGTGCTCGAACGTCGCCTTCACCGCGGCGTATAACGCCTTCGTGCCTTTCCTCGTCGGCAAAGACGAGCTGCTTGGCGCGAACACGCGCCTGACAGGCAGTGAGCAGGTGGCCAATATCGCCGGCCCGGGGATAGGCGGGCTGATTACCGAGTTCTCCTCGGCCGTGCTCGGGTTGTTCGTGGACGCGGCCAGCTTCCTCGCCTGCGCCGGGCTCCTGTGGGGCATCCGGGCCAAGGAGCCGTCCGATCGCCTGCTGGAGGAGGGGCCGCGGCTCAGCTTCCGCGCCGATATCCGGGCGGCGCTCCGCTTCCTGGTGCGTGATCCGTACCTGCGAGTGCTGACCGGAGCGAGCGCCTCAGCGAACTTGCTCCTTTCCGGTATCCAGGCGCTGGTCGTGGTGTTCTTGATCCGGACCGCCGGACTCAGCCCGTGGGCCGTGGCCGCTACCACGATCACGATCAGCGTCGGCGGGCTGCTGGGTGCCTTCGCCGCCCCAAGGATCTGCCGTCGCCTGGGATCTGCCCGAGCCCTGCTGGTGTCTACGCCGGTGACCGACGCCTTCCTCCTGCTCTTCCCGCTCGCCCGGCGCGGCGGGATACTCCTGCTCGCGCTCGCCGGAGTCCTGGCGTGGGCTACTGGCATCGTCATGAGGAACGTGATCGTGGGCAGCTTCCGGCAGGCCTACTGCCCGCCCGGAATGCGCGGACGGGTCGCCATGAGCACCCGTTTCGTCATGTTCGGCGTCTGGCCGTTCGGCAGCCTACTTGGCGGCCTGCTCGGCACGGTCTTCGGCGTGCGCCAGGCGCTTTTCATCTTCGCGGGCGCCAACATCCTCGCGGACATCTGGCTGTTCATCGGCCCGATGAAGCGCAACAGGGAATTGCCTGACGCGCCGGTGTGACCACGGTGGGCTTTACGTCAGCGCCCTATCAGAACCTCCTGCGACGATGATCTCAAGGCTGGTGCGTGAATCTTCATGCAGAGACCGGAGAGTTACTGATGCGCTCCCTTGACGAAGCACGTGACGTGTGCGAGCGGTACCATCCGGGCATGTGCGCCGCGCTCGCGGACATTCCGCTGCGTGAACGTGAGGAAGCGGGCGGGCCGGTCATCGGCATGTTTCGCAAATTCGGTGGTCCGGGGCTGCTCGTCCCCCGGGAATACGGCGGCGCGGGGGCCGACGCGCTTAACGCGGTGCGCGTCATGCGCGCGGTGTCGTCGTACTCACCATCCCTTGGCGCTGCTGTCAACATGCATCACTACACCGTGGCGACGCTGTTCGCACTCGCCAGAACCACCGGGCGGCTGACCTCCGCGCAAATAAAACTACTGGCCAAAATCGCGCCGGATAATCTCATCGTGGCCTCGGGGTGGGCCGAGGGCAAGCCGGGCGCGAACATCGTCGTGCCGGCGGCGACCGCCCGCGTCACAGATGGCGGCTACCTGATCAACGGCGGGAAGAAGCCGTGCAGCCTGTCCCGGTCGATGGACCTGCTCACGGCCAGCGCCGCGGTGCCAGCGACGGACGGGTTCGCCCTCGCCCTGCTGCTCATCCCTGCGGACTCGCCCGGTATCTCCGTGCACAAGTTCTGGCTCAGCAACCTGCTGGCGGGGGCCGAGAGCGACGAGGTCAGGCTGACCGACGTGTTCGTCCCTTCGGACATGGTGATCCATACCGAGCCCGACGTCCCTGATCGCCTCGACGATCTGCAGACGGTCGGCTTCGCGTGGTTCGAGATGATGGCGACCTCGGTCTACGTGGGTACCGCAAGTGCCCTGGTGGAACAGGCGCTCGCGCACGGGCGGGGCAGCGTGACCGACCGCGCCGAGGCGGCCATCCAGCTAGAGTCCGCCGTCAGCCTGGTCGAGGGCTCGGCCCGCGCGATCGGCGACTGGCTGACTGGCGACGCCGCCGTCAGCGCGGTCCTGGTGGCCAGGTACGCGGCCCAGCAGGCGCTGACCGCCGCCGCGAACATGGCGGCCGAGTTGCTCGGCGGCATCGCGTTCATGCGGTCGCCTGACATCGGCTACCTGCTTGCCGCGGTCCGTCCGCTGGCCTACCACCCGCCGTCGCGCACGGCCATGGCGCAGGCCCTCGTCGACTACTTCACCGGTCAGCCGCTGCGATTGTCATGACCGGCTTCCCGCCACCGCAGTAAGGATAGGAATCATGGATGTCAAGAACCCATTCGAGACCCCGGTTACGTTCCGGTTGCACCGGGCCGAGTACGTCGCAGGATTCGCCGTCGCCACCGTGCTGATAATCTTGCACTGGCATCAGATCCGATGGATCCCGGCGATCTGCCTATTCGCCTACATCGACCTCATTGGATACATCCCGGGTGCCATCGCGTTCCGGCGGCAGAAAGGCCAAATATCCAAGGCCTATTATGTCTCCTACAACATCATGCATAGCATGATCACGCAGGGCGCGGTCGTCGCCATCTGGGGGTTCACGATCGGCTGGGAGTGGGCGCTGCTCGCGATTCCCTGGCACATCTTCGGCGACCGCGGCATCTGGGGTAACTTCCTCAAGCCGTTCAGCCTCCCGTTCGAGCCGCATGCGACGCCGGGCTACCGGCGGCTGATCGACGAGCTCTCGGCCGGCTACCGGCCCGCGTCGCAAGGGCGGGTTCCTGCGACCGCCGCGGGGCAGGCTGGTGAGTCGGCCTCCCTGGCCAGCGCCGCGGGGGGTGCTGGTGGGTCGTCCTCCCTGGCCGGCACCGCGGGGGGTGCTGGGGGGTCGTCCCCCCTTGCCAGCACCGCATCTGGGCAATGACGTCAGCCGACCTGACCGTGGTGCTGCGCCAGGCGGTCCGCCGCCTTGCGACCAGTGTGGCGGTGCTAACCGTCTGGCACGACGACGTCGCCAGCGGCACCACGGTCTCCTCGGTCACCGCGATATCCAGGGACCCGCTGCTGATCGGCGTGTGCCTGCGCGCGGAGTCGGGCCTGACCGAGCTTCTCGGCGCGGCTCAGCGCTTCGCCGTGAACGTGCTGTCGGCGCGCCAGTCGCCGCTCGCTGGCTGGTTCTCCGATCCCGCCAGGCCTCGGGGGCTAGATCAGTTCGATCATCTCGAGTGGGAGCCCGACGCGTTCAGCGGGGCGCCGTGGATCAGCGGATCGCTGGCGTCGCTTGGCTGTCACCTCACCGCCACGATCCCGGCGGGCGATCACAATCTGCTGCTCGGCAAGGTCGTCACCGCCCGGTCCGGCGAGGGCACGCCCTTGCTGCACTTCACTGGACGGCTGCACGACGGGATCCTGCGGATCCTGCCCCGAGAGGTGACCCATTCGCCAGTCCGGGCCGTTGGGCCGGGCTGGTCATAAGAGAACAGAAGGAGGTTGGCATGACGCGGTCAGTCCCTAGGGAGGCCGACTTCGACCTGGCTCCTGGATTGCTAGACGGTGCCAAAAGCCTGACCTTGACCACACGCGACTGCGACCTCTCATACTGGCTGACCGCCGTGGCGCAGGGCACCCTCGCCGGACGGGCCGCCACCGGGCACTCCGACGCCGCGATCACGCCGGACTTCATGCGCGAGCCCGGTCCGCTGCGCGACGCGCTGATACTTGAGCTTGGCTGGCGCTCGGTCGCCGAGGACCGGGCCACCAGGGCGCTTGCGTACTTCGTAGCCAAGGCGCCTGGAGTCCCGGAAATGGAGTTCTACGCGACGCAGGTGCTCGACGAGGCCAGGCACTCGATGGTCTTCCGCAATCACCTGGTCGAGCTCGGCGTGCCCGCCGAGCGATTGCACGACGTCATCGCGGAGCTATCAGCCGAGTACGTCGCCGAAGTGCTCGATCCGCTTGAGGAGTTCGTGGTTCGCCTCGTGCGCGACGAGGGCGACTTCGTCGGTGCCGTAGCTGCCTTCACGATCGTGTCTGAAGGAGCGCTGGCACCCGCCGCCGAGCTGAGCGAGCGCAAGTGGGGCCGGCTCGACCCGGCCGCGGGCGAGATCGCCAGGGGCGCGACCGTCGATGAGATCAGGCACCTGACCGTCGGGAGCTCGATCGTGCGCGAGCACCTGGTCCGCTGTCCCGGTTACCGGTCGCGGGTCATGCAGATCGTCAAGGCCGGTCGCAAACTCTGGGACGAGGTGCCCGTCCGCAAGTACGTGCTACGGCGTGAGGATCTGTTCCAGGTGGGCATGCACGAGCAGGCCAAGCTGCTCGAAGGCTACGAGGTATTCCCCGGCCGCAAGCTGCTCGACACGACCGCGGTCGAGCGTTATGACATCGCTGAACGGTGGACCGACGAGATGGCCGAGGTTCGCCTGCGCTACATGAAGATCCCGGAAGCGACGGCGATCCTCTCGACCCAGGCCGGCTCTTGACCCGGTGCCACTAGCCTGAGTTGATCTTCGTTCGGGGCGTGTCGCGGGGTGCTGTACTGCCTGGCAGCCGGGCATGATCGCGTCCGCTCGGGTCCAACGACGCCATAGGCCCGTTGTTGTCGTCCCCCGTCAGCAAGGGCACCACATCGTGGCCCGGCGCGCCCCGCCGAGCAGGGCAAAGCGGGCATTCGGGGGTACTGGCTCCGCGGCTGTCGGCCTGGTCCGGCCCTGGCCCGGCCCTGGCGGGCCCTGGCGGGCCCTGGCCTGACCCTCGCCCAGCCATGGCCTGGCCAGTACCGTCCCAAGGGTCACTTGGTTATCTCACGTCACAGACCATGATCGTTCTCGCCGAATGAATGGCGGATTGGTCCGATTCTTCCGGGTGGATGGCACATTCACCAGGCGGGCCGCTGCGCGGCGTGCGGAGCGAAAGGGGGTGATAGGGATGAAACGGTCGGGGCTGCTGGCGGCGCGGGTCCGAACTGCCGATCGCTCGGCATAGTCACTCGCCGCATGCCCTGATGTCGGTGCTGGCCCCGGGAGTGCAGTGCTGGCCCGAGGATGCAGTGCTGGCCCCGGGAGTGCAGTGCTGGCCCGGGAGTGCAGTGCTGGTCCGGGGAGTGCTGGTCCGGGGATGCAGTGCTGGTCCGATGATGCAGTGCTGGCCGGGCTCTGATGTGAGGACTACAGCACGACTGAAATTTATTGAGATAATCGCGAGGCACATCTGCGTGAATGGACGGACTAACCATGCGCAAGGTCTTGATCGTCGGTGGTGGCCCGGCGGGACTCTGCGCCGCCAGCGTGCTTGCCAGGAGCGGTATCGACGTCGAGATCGTGGAGATCAGCCCGGACCTGCGCCCGCAGGGCGTGGGGCTAGCTGTAACCGGCCCGTCGGTGCGCGCGCTTGCCATGGTCGACCCGGATCTGCTCGCACGCTGCGTAGCCGAGGGCGCCGTGCACCGCGCGATGAGCTTCGGCACCGCCGACGGGCAGATCACCCGGCGAGTGCCGCTGCGCCAGCCGGCCGGTGAGCAGTACCCGGCCGGCTTCGGGATCATGCGCCCAGTGTTCTGGGGCCTGCTGGCCGACGCGGCGCAGCGGGCCGGCGCCAAGATCCGCCTGTCGGTGACGATCACGGCGGTCAGGCAGGAACCCGATCGCGTCGAGGTCTCGCTCAGCGACGGCTCCGCGGTCACCTGCGATCTGCTCATCGGCGCGGACGGGCTGTGGTCGAAGGTGCGCGAGCTGGCGTTCGATGACGAGCCTGACCCATCGTTCACCGGCCAGACCGCGTGGCGGGTGATGGTTCCCCGCGCTCCCGAGATTGACCGGGGGATAGTCGTCTACACCGGTCCGAGGGGGCGCATAGGATGCAACCCGGTCTCTGCCAGCGAGATGTACGTCTTTGTCGGCGAGATTACCCCGCAGCCGACCAGGCTGCCGCAGCAGGAATGGCCCGCCCTGCTGCGCGAGCTGCTGGCGGGCTACGGCACCGTGATCGAGCGGGCGCGCGAGCAGATCGCCGATCCGGATCAGGTCGACCGGCGGCCGTTGTATGCGATGCTTGTGCGCCAGCCGTGGTACCGGGGGCGGATCCTGCTGATCGGCGACGCCGCGCACACGGTGACGCCGCAGCTCGCGATGGGCGCCGGGATCGCCATCGAAGATGCCGTCGTGCTCGGGGACGTGCTCGGCTCGGACACCGACCTGGATAGCGCGTTGGATCAATTCATGCGGCGCAGGTATGACCGGTGCCGGCTGGTGGTGGAGAACTCGCTGCAGCTCGGTGAGTGGGACAAGCACCCGGGCGAACCCGGAGCCGATCCGGCCGGACTCTCCGAGGCCACCTTCGCGGCGCTGGCGGCCCCGTTCTGACGCCGCTAGCGTGGCTCGCAGGGCTGGAGATCGCGGCTCTCGATTACCTCGCCTAGGCCAAGTGGAGGGGTCCTCGCTGGTTATCGGCATGAAGTACCCGGGTAGCTAGACGCTGCGTCGCCTCAAGGGGGGATCATGAGCTACGCAAGCCAACTGCTGGACAGCTACCCGCGCACCTTCAACGTCGATGCCGGGGTACTCGCTGGCACCATCGACGCGCTCAACGACTGTGCCCAGGCCTGCACGGCCAACGCGGACGACTGCCTCAGCGAGCCCGACGTGTCCGACCTGGTCAAGTGCATCCGCCTGTGCCTGGACTGCGCCGACATCTGCACCACCACCGTGGGGGTCTGCAGCCGCCAGACCGACTACGACGCCAACGTCACCAGGCCGCTGCTCCAGGCCTGCATCTCCTGCTGCAAGAGCTGCGCCGACGAATGCAAGCGCCACGCCTCGACGTTCGCCCACTGCAAGGTCTGCGAGCAGGCTTGCCGGCGCTGTGAGCAGGCATGCAAGCAGCTCCTGAGCGCCATCAGCTAACGAGGAGCGTCGCCGTCGGCCGACGACCTGGCGTGGGCAGGCCGTCGGCCGACGGCCAGCATCCGGATGGCGGCGAGGGTCACGGCGGACAGGGCCAGCGTGACCGCGGCACGCTGCACGGCGCCATTCCACGATTCCGCCACCTGGGATGCGAATACGGCCATGGCCACCGCGCTGGCCAGGCCGAGTACCTGCATCGGCCGGGCAACGCCGGCCCAGTCAGGGTCGGCGCGAAAGCGCCATGCCAGCAGTTGCGGCGCGGTCAGCATCGCCGCGTACGCGACGCCGCTGACCACGTCGTGGACCTGGTTGTGCCATGACTCACCGGCAAAGCCCGGGCCGGTCAGCAGCATGTGATCGCGCCGGAAGACGCCCGCGAGTACTACCGCCACTCCGGCCGTCATGACCAGCCATGGTCCGGCCGACCGGGGCGCGCCAACCCGCCGCAGCGCGGCACCGAACCCGATCAGGCAGGCGCCCAGGATCAGGAAGGCGGCAATCATGATCTCCGGATCCCGCGCGTCCTCAGCGGCCAGGCCACTCAGCTGCACCTCAGTGGCCGGATGACCGGTCTGGCGCCGCGAGCTGACCACCCACGCCGCCGTGAATAGCAGCGGGCCTGCGATGCCGCCCCACGCTGCGAGCTTGGCGTACCTCATCGCCAGCGGCCCGGATCGGCGCTCGTCTCGGGAGGCCATGCGCTTAGAATGCCATGGACCCGGTGAAACGGCGTCACGATGGGGGGCGGCAAGTTGGCCGGAGAAGATTCGATCACGCAGTCAAACGAGGACGTGGTGCGGGCGGCCAGCGCGGCCTTCGGCCGCGGTGACCTGAGCGCCTTGCAGAGTCAGTTCTTCGCCGACGACATCCTCTGGCATATCGCAGGCACGGGCCCGCTGGCCGGCGACTACGAGGGAATGGCGGAGGTAATCGGCGCGCTCGCCAAGATCTCCGAGCTGGCTGGCGGAGCGATCAAGCGGGATCTGCACGATGTCCTGGCCAACGACAACCACGCGGTCGTGCTTGTCACCGTCCACATCGAGCGGGCGGGCAAGCAACTTAAGACCGACCTTGTCCATGTCATCCACGGCGCCAACGGCAAGGCGACCGAGATATGGACTTATCCCTCCGACCCCGCCGCTGTCGCGCAGTTCTGGTCCTAGCGCGGGGCCGCGCGCGGTTCTTCGGCGCGGCCGGAGCGAACCTTCACACCGGTACCAGCAGCAGGCGGCTGGCCAGGGCAGCAGAGGCCGCCAGCCCATCCGCCAGGAGCTGGCGTGCGACCGGATCGTCGCGCACTGCCCAGAGCAGGAGGCAGCTGTTCCAGGCCAGGTCGCGGGCGGAGTTGATGGTCCAGTTGGCGATCAGGTTGTCGACCGCTGTCAGGTGGCGATCGATGGTCAGCTCGGGTGCCGACTCGAAGGACTGCCTGATGGACTGCTCGGCCGCGTCGAGCAGCTTGTCGACCTTCTGGTAATCAGCGAAATGCGCATCCGGTGTGGTGCCCAGGGCGAGGCACGTGGCGACCACTGCCAGCGGCAGGTCGTGGTTGATGTGGGCATTCATGCCGGCCAGGGCGAACTGGACCGGCTCGATCCCGGGATTGGCGCGCTGTTCCATCAGCGGCCGCCAGGCCAGCGGCACCGTCGCCGGGTCGCCGGCTGCGTCGACCGCGCTGAAGTACAGGCCGGCGAACGTCACGTCTAGCTGGGTCATGAAGACCGGGTCGGCGTAAAAGCCCTGGCCCAGCCGGATGTTGACCTGCTGGGTCACCTCCAGGTACATGCGGTTGAAACACATCAGCCCGTCGGTCGGCGGAAGCGCCGCTCCGATCGCTTCCATCTGCGCTATTACCTCGGCGACCGTATTGGCTGGCGGGGCTGGCGTACCGGCTGACATGGCAGTCACTATACGATCGCCAGCCTGCCCGCCGCCGGGAA
>JASIBM010000664.1 GCA_030045175.1 Streptosporangiaceae bacterium
GGGCCGGGCGCTGGGGCTGTTCCTGAACACGCTGCCGGTCCGGGTGGATACCGCCGCGGCGGACGTGGCCGGGGCGCTGGCCGCGATGCGGTCCCAGCTGGCCGGGCTGCTGGCGCATGAGCACGCCCCGCTGGTACTGGCCCAGCAGGCCAGCGGCCTGCCCGCCGGGCTGCCGCTGTTCACCGCATTGTTCAACTACCGGCACAGCCAGCTCCCGCAGCAGCACCACGACGACGACGACAGCCCGCCGGTGGCCGGCATCCAGCGGGTGGCTGCCTGGGAGCGCACCAACTACCCGCTGACCGTGTCCGTCAACGACACCGGGACCGGGTTCGGCCTGACCACTGATGCGGTCGCGCCGGGGGATCCGGCGCTGGTGTGCGCGCTGGTGCACACCGCGGTTGAGAGCTTGGTCACCGCGCTGGAGCACGCTCCCGGCTCCCCGCTGCGGCAGGTGCAGGTCATGTCGGCGGGGGAGCGGGCGCGGGTGGTGGCGGGGTGGAATGACACGGCGGTGGTGGTGCCGGGCGGGACGCTGGCGGGGTTGTTCGGGGCGGTGGCGGGGCGGGTGCCGGATGCGGTGGCGGTGGCGGGGGAGGACGGGTGGGTGAGTTACGGGTGGCTGGATGTGGTGGCGGGGCGGGTGGCGGGGGCGCTAACGGGGTTGGGGGTGGGGGTGGGGCCGGAGTCGGTGGTGGCGGTGGTGCTGGAGCGGTCGGCGGGGCTGGTCGCGGCGGTGCTGGGGGTGCTGAAGGCGGGGGCGGCGTACCTGCCGGTGGATCCGGGGTACCCGGCGGGGCGGATCGCGTCGATGCTGGCGGACGCGGGCCCGGTGGCGGTGATCGCGTCGCGGGCGACGGCGGGGGCGTTGCCGGCGCTGGACGGGGTGCCGGTGCTGGTCACCGGGGGCGCGGGGCTGGGCGGGGTGCTGGTGCCCGGGGGCGGGGAGCTGGCTGCGGCGGGGGTGTTGCCGGCGCTGGACGGGGCGGCGGGTGCGGGTGGCCGGGCCGGGGGGTTGCTGCCCGCGCATCCGGCGTACGTGATTTATACCTCGGGGTCGACGGGGCGGCCGAAGGGGGTGGTGGTCACGCATGCGGGGATTCCTAGCTTCGCGGCGGCGGAGCTGGAGCGGTTCGCGGTGACCGCGGGCAGCCGGGTGCTGCAGCTGGCGTCGGCGGGGTTTGACGCCAGCGTGCTGGAGGTGTGCATGGCGTTCGCGGCGGGCGCGACGCTGGTGGTGCCGCCGCCGGGGCCGCTGGCGGGTGCGGCGCTGGCCGGGGTGCTGCGGGTGGCGGGGATCACGCACGCGCTGGTCGTGCCGAGCGTGCTGGCCAGCGTGGGCGCCGCGGACCTGCCGGACTTGCGGGTGCTGATCGTCGGTGGTGAGGCGTGTGATGCGGGGCTGGTGGCGCGCTGGTCGGGCGGGCGCCGGATGGTCAATGCGTACGGCCCGACGGAGTCGACGGTCATGGTGGCCGTCAGCGGCCCGCTCGGTGGCGGCGGGCCGCCGCCGCTGGGCACGCCGATCGCTAATTCCCGGGTGTTCGTTTTGGACCGGTGGCTGGACCCGGTGCCGGCGGGGGTGGCGGGGGAGTTGTACATCGCGGGGGCGGGGCTGGCGCGGGGGTACCTGGGGCGGGCCGCGCTGACCGCCGAGCGGTTCACCGCGTGCCCGTTCGGGGCGGGGGAGCGGATGTACCGGACCGGGGACCTGGCCCGGTGGACGGCGGGCGGGCAGCTGGTGTTCAGCGGCCGGGCCGATGACCAGGTCAAGGTCCGCGGGTTCCGGATCGAGCCCGGCGAGGTCGAGGCCGTGCTGGCCGCCTGCCCGGGCGTCGCCCAGGCCGCCGTCACCATCCGCGATGATGCCCCTGGCGGTCGCAGGCTAGCCGCGTATGTAGTCCCCGTGAACGCCGGCGGGGACGGCGCCCTGGCCGGGCGGGCGCGCGAGCACGCGGCCGGGCGGCTGCCGGAGTACATGGTGCCCGCCACGGTCACGGTGCTGGACGCGCTGCCGCTGACGCCCAGCGGCAAGCTGGACAAGGCAGCGCTGCCCGCCCCCGACTACACCGCATCCGGCGCCAGGGATGGCCGCGGGCCGCAGACCACCACCGAGGAAATCCTCTGCGGCGCGTTCGCCGAGATACTCGGCCTGGACTCCGTCGGGCTCGACGATGGCTTCTTCGAACTCGGCGGACACTCGCTACTGGCGGTGCAGCTGGTGGAACTGCTCCGGACCAGGGGAGTATCGGTCTCGGTGCGTCAGCTGGTCACCGCCCCGACCGTGAGCAAACTCATGGCCGGGATGAGCTTGTCCGCGCTGCGTGACTCGCTCAGCGTCCTCCTGCCGATCCGCTCCGAAGGTGACCGGCCAGCTCTGTTCTGCATGCACCCGGCTGGCGGGCTGAGCTGGTGTTACACGCCCCTGGCTGGCCATGTTCCTGACGACTTCCGTATTTATGGGCTGCAGGCACGGGGACTTGACGGAAAAAGCGAGTTCGCCGGATCTGTCCGCGAGATGGCCGAGGACTACATCGAACAGATCCGCACCGTGCAGCCTTGCGGCCCGTATTACCTGATGGGCGGCTCCTTCGGAGGGACCGTGGCCGATGAGATCGCGGTCCAGTTGCAGGCCCGAGGTGAGGAAGTCGCGGCCCTCATCATCGTGGACAACTACCCTCCAGACGCGGACCGGCCCGCAGCGGGCCCGGTCAAGCATGCAGCACCTGCTGGCGATGCCGATAGCGCGGTCGCCGAACATATAGCCGGCGAAGAGGCGGACCCTCCTGGCCGGGAACCGGCGGACCAGCCCGGCCAGGAGCTGGCGGAGCAGAACACTGGTCTCGTGGACTGGGTTCGCCGGGAGGCGGGCCAGGCTCTCGGCGGCATCACGGATGACGAAGTCCTGTTGCTCGCGAGATCCTTTGATAGGAATGCGCACCTCATGCGGGGCCATGATTATGGCCGATTCAATGGGCAGGCACTAGTCTTTATCGCAGAAGAAGCCAAGCGGATGTCGACGACCGAGCAGGGGGACGGCAATAATCCCGTCTCGCGCTGGCGACCTTACATTTCCGGGGAAATAACGGAAGTTCGCCTCCCATGCGACCACCTAGATATTTTCCGGCCCGATATGCTAGCCCAGATTTGGGCGAGCGCATCTTCATGGCTGGGACTGTAATGAGGCCCGCGGTCTGTAAAAACGTACTCGGACTGGGAGGTGCCTTGTGATTCAAGATCTGATCGAGCCTCCTATGAAGATCAATCTGACCGATCCGGGCCTGTACTCCCGCGGTGATCCATATGCCGTGTGGAGATGGCTTCGGGAGCATGACCCAGTGCACTGGCACCCGCCGGGCCTGCTGCCGGGATTCTGGGTTCTCACAAAGTATGATGACGTCCGCGCCGTGTACCGTGACCCGGCTACCTTCAGCTCGGCAGGCGGAATCCTCCTTCGGCCCGAAATACACGGTGCGGATCCTGGCGGCGGCCGTACCCTGGCCCTGACAGACCCGCCGTATCATCGCCAGCTCCGGGCGCTGGTGGATGACTGGTTCGCGCCACGGGCCATACGCCTCATAGAGGCCGAGATGCGGCAGGTCGCGCACGATGTGGTCGTGCGGGCTCTCGAACGTGAGAGTTGTGATTTCGTCACCGAGATTGCCGCACGTATTCCGCTGTATGTCATCTGCAAGATGATGGGCATGCCCCGAGAAGACTGGGAACGCCTCTTCACGCTTACGAACGATGCGTTCGGCGCGACCGACGCGACGACACGGCGGCTCGCTCACTTTGATATTCTCCAATATTTCGAGGGACTAGTGACCGAGCGTGCGAAGTCTCCGGCTGACGATCTTGTAAGCGTGCTTGTCACCGCAGAGATCGATGGCCGTAAGCTATCCCTGGACGAGCTGATCCTTAATTGCGATAACTTGCTTGTCGGGGGGACGGAAAATACCCGCATTGCGGCTTCCGGCGGGATGCTGGCGTTCCTCCAGTTTCCGGATCAGTGGCAGACGCTATCGGTGGAGCCAACGCTCCTGCCCGCCGCGGTCGAGGAGGTGCTTCGCTGGACATCAACGGCTACTCACATCATGCGCACCGCCACTCGGCCGGTAACCCTGCACGGCCGGCGCATCGAGGCGGGCGAGCGTGTCACCCTGTGGAACCCGTCCGCAAATAGGGATGAAAGTGTTTTCGATGACCCGGATCGCTTCATGGTGCGCCGGAAGCCGAACCGGCATCTCTCCCTGGGAGCCGGCGAGCATGTCTGCCTCGGAGGCACGCTGGGGCGCGCCGAACTGCGGCTTCTCTATGACGAGTTGCTGCGTAGCACCGCGCGGATCGAGCTCGAAGGCACGCCAGTCATGTTGAGTTCCATCGTCGTGAACGGGCTTGAGCACTTGCCGCTAAAGCTCATTCCCGGGCACCGAACCGCCTGACGGGCAGGCCGCTTGTCAGGGCTGCGGCGGTGCCGGACGTCGCTGCTGCGTCGGCACGGGCATAGGCATGCCCATCCCGGCACGGGCCTGCCTGATCACGGGTCCAGGGGGAGGTGGCGCCACGAATCCGTTGTCGCCGTCCAGGTCGCCGTCTAGGTCGCCGTGGCCGGCCGTGGCGGCCCCGTTAGGTGACGGCTGCCTGGAGAACTGCGTGCGGTACAGTTCCGCGTACAGCCCGTCTGCCGCCAGCAGCTCGTCGTGGGTTCCGCGTTCGCGGATCTGGCCCGCGTCGACCACAAGGATCTGGTCGGCCTCGCGGACGGTGGACAGCCGGTGGGCGATGACAAGTGACGTGCGGCCGGTCAGTGCGGTCTTGAGCGCGCGCTGGATCGCTGCCTCTGACTCAGAGTCCAGGTGTGCGGTGGCCTCGTCGAGTACGACAATCGACGGCGATTTGAGCATCAGCCTGGCCAGTGCGATCCGCTGCTTCTCACCGCCGGAGAACCGGTAGCCGCGATCGCCGGCGATCGTGTCGAGACCGTCGGGCAGTGCGGAGATCAGCTCCCAGATCCGTGCCGCCGCACAGGCGTCGGCCAGCTCCCGCTCGGTGGCGTCGGGCCGGGCGAGCAGCAGGTTGGCCCGGATCGTGTCGTGGAACAGGTGTGCGTCCTGGGTGACTACGCCGACCGTATCCCGCAGCGAATCCAGCGTCACGTCGCGGAGGTCAAGGCCGCCGATCCGCACGATTCCAGAGGTCGGGTCGTAGAGGCGGGGCACCAGGTGGGTGATGGTGGTCTTGCCTGCGCCCGACGGGCCGACCAGCGCGGTTAGCTTTCCCGCGGGCACGCGGAAGCTCACATCCTGCAGTGCCCACGCGTCGCTGGCCCGCTCCGGCACGGGCAGCGCGACCGATTCCAGCGAGGGAAGGGACACTTCGCTAGCGGGCGGATACCGGAAGCACACCCGGTCGAACTCGATATCTGGTGCCGTACCGTCCCCGGAGCCGCTGTAGGACGGAAGCGGGGACGCATGGGGACTTTCGGCCACGAGCGGCTTAAGGTCCATAACCTCAAACACGCGATCGAAGCTCACCAGCATCGTCAGGTAGCTGGCTTGCATGGTGCCCAGCTGGTTTATCGGGCCGTACAGCCTGGTGATCAGGGCGACCAGGGCCACGACGGTGCCCAGCTGGAGCGTGCCAGAAATGACGAAGCTGCCGCCCAGGCCGTACACCAGCGTGGTGACCAGCGCGGCGAACAGCGTGATGATGATGATGAACATCCGCGAGTACACGGTGGTCACGATGGAGATGTCGCGGAGCCGCCCAGCCTGGCGGGTGAACAGGTCGGCTTCGGAGCCCGGCCGCCCGTAGAGCTTGCTGAGCATGGCCCCGGCCACGTTGAACCGTTCAGTTATCAGCGACCCCACCTCGGCGGTGGCCTGCATCTGCTGCCGGGCGAGCCGCTGCAGCCTCAGGCCGATCAGCTTGCCGGGAAATGCGAACATCGGGATGATCACCACGGCGATGAGGGCGATCTGCCAGGACAGGTAGAACATCGCGACCAGCGACAAGATCAGGGTCAGCGCTATGGATATGGTCTGTGTCAGCAATGTCGTGACTGCCTGCTGTGCACCCATGACATCGGTGTTCAGCCGACTGACCAGCGACCCGGTCTGCGAGCGGGTGAAGAATGCCAGCGGTTGCTGCTGAACGTGCTTGAACACCTGGGTACGCAAGGTAAAGACAAGGCCCTGGCCAACCCGCGCCGAGGCCCAAACCTGAATATACGATGCAATCGCGTCCAGCAGCGCCAGCCCTGCGGCGGCGAGGGTCAGTTCTATGAGAGCCGAGGTCTTGTGCGGCAAGATAGCGTCATCAATGATCAGTCCCAGGAGCAGCGGGACCCCGACCAGAACGGCGGAATCGACTGCTGAGGAAACAGCCAGCAATACTAGCGACCAGCGGTATCTCAGGGCGTACGGAATTATCCGCCGGGTCGTTCCGGGCCTGACTCGCTGGCTCGGGAGCGCTGCTTCGGGCGTTCGCAGCCGGGGGCCTGGACCGCTTGTCATCATGATGCGAAACCTCCTTATATTCAGGCAGCTGCCCGGAGGTGTTCAACTGGATTTATGTCACAGTTGAACGTACTGGCGTGGCAGGCCGGCGTTGCCTGGACCTGGCACATGACTAAACCACCTTGCGCGTAGCTCCTGCGTGGTAAGTATCGCGTAGTTATTAGTGGCTTAGCTAGGTGGCTCCGGTCATCGAGGTTAGTATGTTAACGGGCCTGCCGCTTTGCGGTCCTGCGTACTGCTCTGACGGTCCCGAGGAAAAGCGTGAGTAGTGATGCTTATACTGGCGACGATTTCCGATATGAAACGGCTCGCCTTGGTCATGAATCTTGCGTCGGGCGAGACCAGCGTGATGCCGGTTAGAGCGGAATTCATGGACCCCACCATACGCGGGCGGGCGCAATGCCGCCCATTTGGCATCACCTGGAATGCAAGTGAGCTCTATATCGTCAACAATCGCCAGCTGCTGGTGTTCGACAAGAACTTCACGTTCCTGCGAATATCGCCCACCCGACTGCAAGTAAATACGCATCAACTGTGTTACAATAATCAACGGGTATGGGCTGCTAGTCCATGGATTAATTCGCTTGTGGGTGTACCGGAAAACGCATCCGGCTCAGCGGTTGAATTCGACATCAGGAAGCAGGTCATCCACGACTACGATTCCGGGGAAGGATCAGAAGAAGAAGACATCTATCATTTCAACTCATTGCTCTGGGCGGAAGGCAGTTTGTTTGTCGCCGCGCACGGCCGGGGCGGCCCTAGTTTTATAAATCAATACGATGCCGAGACGTTTCGGCTGCTGAGCGTACGCGACGAGGATGTCGGAGGTCATATCCATGGCCTCGCCTGCCACGAGGGCGAGCTTTTCTGGCTGAGTACAGCGACGAACGAGATAAGATCCGACGCGGGTTACTGCCGGCCGTTGTCCAGGTCGGGGTATGCGCGCGGCTTCGCCGTGACTAGCAGGTATTTTGTCGTGGCGATCTCTGAGTACCTGAAACGTGGCCTCCGGCATTGCGGGGACTCATGGATACAGTTGATTGACCGCCAGAATGATCAGCTGATCAGCGAGCTGCTACTAAAAGACGCTGGCAGCGTAAACGACTTGCGCATACTGGACGAATACGATTTTGCGCATTGCGTCAGCCCGTTCAATACGCCTGCCGGCTGACAAGGCTCAGGCGTCGCGGAGGCGGAGCAGGAGGGCGCCGACGGCGAGGGCTCCGACGGCCCACAGGGCGAGCACGCCGAGCCCCTGCCAGGGCGTGAGCGGCAAAGCCTGTACGTCGACCGTGTCCTGGATGTACAGGCCGGCGGTCATCGGCCCGATCTGCTCCAGGTGCCGGTGCCAGTGCGGGTTGCTCACCACGCTGGTCACGACCGGGAACAGGTAAAGCAGGCCGAGGACGAGCCCGATCGCCACCGCCGATTCCCGCACGATGGTCGCGACGCCGAGGCTGAGCAAGGCGATCAGGACGAGGTAGAGAACCGACCCGCAGGCGGCCCGCAGCACCGGCCCGTCGCCCAGGGACAGCGGCGGATATCCGTGCGCCGGGGTGAAGCCGCGCCCGGGCAGGATCAGTCGTCCGGCCAGCACTGACACCAGCACCGTCACGGCACCCACCGCGAGGACCAGGCCGCTGATCAGCGCGGCCTTGGCGGCCAGCACCGTCAGGCGGCGTGGCATCGCGGTCAGCGTGATCTTGATCATGCCGCTGCTGTACTCGTTGCTGACCGCCAGCACGGCGATGATCGCCACGATCGCCTGGCCGAGCTGGACGCCGCTGAGGCTGAGCTTGGCCGCGTCCGCCTGGCAGCCGGACTGGCAGGTCGCCGAGGCGTCCGCGCCCGTGCTCACCGCGATGGTGAGCACGGCGACGGTGAGCAGCAGCCAGCCGGTGCTCGCGAGGGTGCGGAGCTTGGTCCACTCCGCGTGCAAGGTCGGGGCGTGCAGGGCCGGGCTATCGCGGCGGGCGCGGCTCAGCCCGGCGGCGGGCGGGCTCACGCGTCCCTCCGGCGCAGCAGGTAGGCCGCCAGTAGCAGGGCCAGCGCCGTCCACCCGCACAGCACGGCGAAGCCGGTCCACGGCGCTAGCGGGAAGAAGCCGGTTGGTGGCGTAGTCACGGCGAGGAAGTACTTCGGCGTGGGCTGCTGCAGGGCGAAGGCGGCGGCCGGGGTGACCCGCAGCAGAAAGCCGGCGACGCCGGTCGCCCCGCTGCCGTTACTGACCGACAGGAAGTAAGGGAACACGATCGTCAGGATCGCGATGGTGACCGCGGACCCGCTGCGGCGCACGATGGTGGCGATGGCGAGGGTGAACACGGCGGCCAAGGCGATCAGTGCCGCCGTGCCTGCGATGACGCGCAGTTCGGTCGGCCACCGTACCGTGAACATGGAAATGCCACGGTGGTGAGCTAGATCGGTAGCGAAGATCACCGCGCCGGCGGCGCCTGCCAGCCCGGCCACGAAGGCGACCGCGCCGATCACGATCGCCTTCGCCGCCAGCACCCGGCCACGGACCGGGTTCGCGGCCAGCGTCGTGCGGATCAGGCCTCGCCGGTACTCGGTGCTCATGAACATCGTCGCGACCACGACCACCGCGATCAGCCCGGCGAACGTGCCGATGAGGTAGAGCGCGATGGTGTTCGCTGGAGCGGCGAGGTTGCCGCTCGATGAGCACCCCGCGACGTGCTGGCCTGGCGGGCAGGCCCTGGAGCCGCTGGCCTTGACCCCGCCTCCGGAGGCGTACAGGCCGAACAGGACGATCACAAGCGCCGCGCCGATCATGCCGGTAACCCAGCCGCGCACCGTGCGGAACTTGGTCCACTCCGCGTACAGCAACTGGGCGAAATCGCCGCGCCTAGCCGGCGCGGACGAGTGATAGGGCCTGACCGTGGTCATCGCGCCGTTCCCCCGGCAGCCTGGGCAGCGCGGGCGGCGCGGAATTCCACCGCGTCACGGGTGAGTTCCATGTAGGCCTCCTCCAGAGTCGCCCGGTGGGTGGTCACCTCGGCGAACGTGACATGGTTCGCGCTGAGGGCAGCCACGGTCCGTTCCGCGGAAAGGCCAGTCACCAACAGGACATCCGGTGCGGTCGCGGTGACCTTAGCACCCGCATCGGCCAGGACCTTCATCGCCTCGGCGAGCGCCGAGGTGCGCAGTTCGACGCGGTCCCCGGACGCGGCCGCGATCAGGTCCTTGACGCTGGTATCGGCGATGACCTTGCCTCGGCCGATCACCACGAGGTGATCGGCGGTGTCTTCAAGCTCGCTCATCAGGTGGCTGGAGACGAACACGGCCCGGCCCTGCCCGCCCAGCGAGCGCAGGAAACCGCGCATCCACACGATGCCCTCGGGGTCCATGCCGTTGAACGGCTCGTCCAGCATGAGGATGGGCGGGTCGCCGAGCAGCGCGGCGGCGATGCCGAGGCGCTGCCGCATGCCGAGCGAGAAGCCGCCCGCTGGCCGCCTGATCACCGACTCCAGGCCCGCCTGCTCGACCACCTCGTCGACCCGCCGGCTGCCCAGGCCCTGGGAGTGGGCCAGCCACAGCAGGTGGTTGCGGGCGGTACGGCTCGGCTGAAGCGAGCTGGCGTCAAGCAGCGAGCCTACGTGGGTCAGCGGGTGCCGCAGGCTCCAGTACGGTTGCCCCTCGATCAGGGCGGTGCCCTGGTCGGCCGAGTCCAGGCCGAGTATTACCCGCATAGTGGTCGACTTCCCGGCCCCGTTCGGGCCAACGAAGCCCGTGACCTGCCCGTATCGGACGCTGAAGGTCATCCCGTCCAGTGCCTGCGTCGATCCGAACCGCTTGTGCAGGCCGTCCACCTCGATCGCGGCACGGTCGGCTGTCAGCTGGTCCGCAGGCACAGGATTAATCAGCAAGTTCTATTCCTCTCAGGTGCGAGCCGATGACGGATTGCAGCGACGGTCCTGGTGGGAAACACAGATTGCTAGTAACTCATCATCTCAGCGCCATGGTGACACCACGGTGACAAATCGTGGTCTCGCTCAGCGGCTGAGCTGCCAGACAGGACCGCAGGCAACAGGGCAGGATAGACAGCCTGCGCGGAGCAGAGCTAGTCGCTGAGCCGGTTCCTGCCGATCAGCTGGTCTCCCCTGAGCTCGTTCCCTTCCTGCCGTTCCGGACTTTGAACCCAGCCCAGGCGGAAGCATTGCCCCAGGTTCTCGGGCATGACGACAACCTCCTGGTGGTCGCGCCGACTGGTGCGGGCAAGACAGTCATAGGGATGGCCGCCGCGCTGCGGACTGTGGTCCAGCACCGGCGCAAGTCGGCGTGGCTGGTGCCACAGCGTTCCCTGACTGACGAGCTGGACCGCGAGCTCGCCGGCTGGCGGCAGCAAGGGCTGCGGGTAGAACGGCTGTCCGGTGAGCACACCGTCGACATCGAGCGGATTCGCCGGGCCGACCTGTGGGTGGCCACCACGGAGAAGTTCGAGGCCATTTGCCGCGCGTCGGCATTCCGTGATGCGCTGGCCGAGGTCGGGTCGCTCGTGGTGGACGAGATTCACATGCTGGGGGACTCTGCTCGAGGACCAGTCCTGGAGGCTCTGCTCGCGCGGGTGCGCGATGGCGGCACTCCGACCAGGATCGTCGGACTGTCGGCGACTATCGCGAACGCCGGACAGATCGCCGAGTGGCTGCGGGCACGGCTGCTTTCAGTCGACTGGCGGCCAGGGAGCCTTACCTGGCAGCTTCCTGTTATCCCCGCCAATTCCGACTTCGCGGTGACCGAGGCGGCGCGGACCCGGCTGGCTGCTGCCATCACGGCTCGCGTTACCGCCGATGGCGGAAGCGCCCTTATCTTTTGCGGCAGCAAGCGCAATGTACGGCGGACCGCACTGGTAATCGCGGCGAGCCGCGGAGTGAATGTCTCTGGCGCCGGCGCTAACAACACCGAACGCCTCAGGCAAGCGTGCCGCGAGGCCAGGATCGGCTTGCACTACCAGGGGTGGGAACATCGGCGGGAAGCTGAGCAGGGGTTCCGGGACCGGGACATCGATGTTCTCGTCGCCACCGTAGCCGTGCAGAACGCCGTCACGTCGGGCGATTTATCCGATCTTGACCCAATGCCACTTAGCTTGAGTTGATCTTCGTCCGGGTCGTGTCGCGGGGCGCTGTCCTGTCTGGCTGCCGTCCGGCTCGAGTCCGGCCCCATGCTGGGGTTCTGCGCGCCCGCCCGACAGGGCAAAGCATGCAATCCGGGCGCCGGCTCCGCGGCTGCCGGCCTGGAGCGGCCCTGGCGCGGCCCTGGCGCGGCCCCTGGCCGGACGAGATGTCGTCCCATGGGCCACTTGATCAGCTCACGTCACAGGCCATGATCGTTCTGGCTGAATGAATGGCGGATTGGTCCGGTCCGGCCGGGTGGATGGCACATTGACCAGGCCGGCGACGGCGCGACAGGCGGAACGAAAGGGGTGATGGTGATGAACCGGGCGTGTCGGCGGGACCGTGCCGGCACGCGGGCCATTGCCCTATCCTTCCTCGGTGACGCCGAGGACCTGCTTGCCGATCTCGGTGGCGAGCACCTCCGTCGAGTAGGCCATGAGCTGGCCGGCCTCGGCGTCGCGCAGGTGCCG
>JASIBM010000665.1 GCA_030045175.1 Streptosporangiaceae bacterium
CCGGCGAAGGGCGCGGCTGGGCCTGGCGGTCCAGGGAACGAGCGGGACGCCGGCATGAGCGCGCGGCGCCCGGTCTCGGGCAGGGACAGCGGCGGCGACCAGGTGCTGGCCCCGATCCTGGCTGCCGTGGCCGCAGTGCCGCCGGGCGACTGGCCCGCGGTGATCGAGCAGGCCTACGCGGTGGCCGCCCACTGGCATCGCGGGCGGCTGCGCCAGAGCGGAGAGCCGTATATCACCCATCCGGTCGCGGTCGCCCGCATCCTGGCCGAGGCCAGCGCCGACCCGGCGGTGCTGTGCGCGGCGCTGCTGCACGACCTTCCGCACGACACCGGCTACACGCTCGCCGCGCTGCGCAGCGACTTCGGCGCGGACATCGCCGGCCTGGTCGACCAGGCGGCCCGGCTGGACGGCGCGGCCTGCGCCGCCCTGACCGATGCCGGCGCAGCATCTGACCAGGATCGCCGGGCACTGATGCTCAAGCTGGCGGACCGGCTGCACAACATGCGCACGGTGCGCTACCTCCCTGCCGACAAGCAGCAGCGCAGATCCCGCGAGACGATCGACGTCTTCGCGCCGCTGGCCCGGGCGCTAGCGTTGCCGGCGTTCGAGCGCGAGCTGGCCGAGCGCGCCGAGGCCGTGCTCGCCGCCGGCAGCAGCGATACCGACCGGCCCGGCCCGGCCGGCATCGGTGGCGGCGGGGCGGCTGGCCTGCTGCTGGCCGTGACCGCGCTGACCTTGCCTGGCCCGGCAAGGAGACGCTGGCTGGAGGAGTGGGCCGGCGAGCTCGGCGAGCTGCCGACGCGGCGCGGCCGCGCCCGATTCGCGCTCAGCATGCTGGCCGGCATGCCCGCCATGGCGATGACACTGCGCAAGCACCGCCCGGCCCAGACCAGACGACCACGATGAGTAACGCCGACCGGCCTGCCGTCGAGGTCGGGGCCTGAGCGCTACGGAGCGCGGCTAGCGACGGGCTTCGACGGTAGTCAGCGTGGCTCAGGTCAGGCGGGAGGGGACGCGGCAGGACGTCCCGCGCGTTCGGAGACGTCCTCAAGACGTCCGGACGCGATGGTGAGACGTCCCGCCCATCCGGCATACCGTCACCCCATGACACGCACCGGATGGGCCGAGACGACGGCCCGCAACCTGCTCAAAGCACCCCTGCCCCGACGCTGGGCGCACACCCAGGGCGTCGCCGCCACCGCCCGGACCCTGGCGGGCATCCTCGGCGACGACGCCGACCTGCTGATCTCTGCGGCCTGGCTGCACGACATCGGCTACTCCCCAGCCCTGGCGGCCACCGGCTTCCACCCGCTCGACGGCGCCAGGTACCTCCGCGACACCGAGCACGCCGGTGAACTGCTGTGCCGCCTGGTCGCGCACCACTCCTGCGCCATCAACGGGGCAGCCGACCTCGCCAGCGACCTGCTCACCGAGTTCCCCCCGCCACCCGGGCACCTCGCCGACGCCCTCACCTACTGCGACATGACCACCGGCCCCGACGGCCAGACCATGACCATCGACCAGCGCATCGCCGAGATCATCACCCGCTACGGCCCAGGCCACCTCGTCAGCCGCGCCATCACCACGTCCGCACCGGACCTGACCGCAGCCGTCAGCCGCGTGGCTCACCTGCTCTCAGCCCAGCCAGTGACGCAATCCACGCGCTAGCGACGATGGACCTGGCCAGCGCGACATGGCCTGTCACGTCAGAGGTACTGGATCACAGAGCACGAAACTGTCAGCCAAGAGGTCTTGCAGTCTCGCATGACGAAACTGGTAGACCGGCCCCGCGGTGCGCAAGACTCCTCGCCGTCGTGCGTCCTCGAGAAAGCCCATCATGCGCACGGGTCCCCGGCCTGCAAGGCGCATCAGGGCGAAGGCTACGAACGCGGGCAAGAAGAAGTTGACGTTGGTGGCGCCCGCCGCGATCCCGGCTAGGGCTCCGAACGCGACCCCGGCCGCGACCCCGACTAGGACCCCGGGCCGGAGTCCTATCTCGACCCATGCCGAGATCCCGAACGCGATCCCGGACGTGACCCCCACCGCGACCCCTGCCGCGATCCCTACCGCGAGCACGAGCCGACGGTTGCCTTGATAAGAGTCAACGGGAGTGGCCAGCTTGTCCGCGGGAATCGAGATATTGAGAGCTTGTGTTAGCCCACTCGCCAGCCCGCTCCCGACACCAGCTGCGATACCGCTCCCGAGCCCGATTGGGAGCCCGACCGCGAGCCCGGCAGCGAGCCCGGCAGCGAGGCCGAACACGAGCCCGAGCACGAGCCCGACAGCGAGCCCCACCGCTAGTACGCCCGCGATGTCGCCGATGGGCAGCCCGCCTCTTCCCCTCAGCCCGCGATACTGCGGCGGGAACCCGCTGTCGTTCGTCGTGTCCAGGCTGCTCGTGAACCCGGCCGTGAGCCCTATCGTGAGCGCGGTGGTGAGCGCGATGGTAAGCCAGCTCGTGATCCCGACCGCGAGCCCGAAGTTCAGCCCGAACCTGAGCCCGCCCATGATCCCCGCCGCGAGCCCGACCTCGACCCCCGTTGCGAGCCCGACCGCGAGCCCGGCCCTAAGCTCCACTGCTAGCCCGAACGCGAGCCCGACCGTCAGCCCGAACACGACCCCGGACGCTGGCCCTACCGCAAGCCCGGTCACAAGCCCGGACGTCGGCCCGAACACGATTCCGGCCGCGATGCCGAACACAAGCGCGGACGCAAGCCCGTTGATGAGCCCTACCGCGAGCCCGATTGAGATCTTCCAGTGCCTGGACGGCAGCCATTGCGGGATGCGCCACCACGCGAGATCCCGGGTATCGTCCTGTTTCATCCGAGCCGCCAGGTTGCCGAGCCATCGCCAGGCTTGCCCCAGGGTGCACGGGGGTGCGGGGTCACCGGGTCGCGGAGTGTACGCAGCGGTCAGGACGCGGGCGAGCAGATGTTCTTCGATCTCCTCGCGGCCGGGGAAGCGTTCTTCATCGATCAGTTCGTCGACCGGGTCGTGGGGCCGGTACGTGTCCAACAGCAATGAGAGCATCAGCGGCGTGTCCAATGCATGAGCCACCGGGCTGGTCTTGTTCTTGCGCAGATGCTCGATCAGTTTGTCCCAGGAATCCGGTATCGGGCGAATGGCGTGGGACTTAAGGTAGTCGGCGGCTTTCCGTGCGGTGATCGCGGCCAACTCCAGGGCAGCGGCTCCAACCAGGTGCCCGCCGTCTACCGCGCACTTAAGCTCGTCGGTACGGCTGGAAAGCACGACGCGATACCCAGCCTGCCGCCCAATCTGCCGAAGCACGGCGGTGCGGGCTGCCTCCGGCATCTCATCCACGCCATCGAGCAGGAGGCTGATGGCCCCGTCGTTTACCAGAGCGCGGGCAGCGGACACCGTCTCGGCACTGCCCTTGGCCCTAGCCTTGAGGAAAGGGTGCTCCTCCTCCAGTCGCTGGGCAACCCAGTCGGTCAGTCCTTCGTGCTCGGGCAGCCAGTCATAGGCAGATAGCAGCACCGGCACCGGCACCTTGGCCCGTTCCGCATCCTCCTGGATGCCCTTACGGTGGTTGATGGCGTCTAGCAGCAGGCTGATCATCGCCCCGCTCTTCCCCGCCCCTGGCGCCCCGACCAGGACTATCCTGCCCGAACTCAGGCCACCATAGACCTTGAACAAATCGCCGAGGTCACCCTTCTTTAGCTGCCGGGGCTTGGTGCGGGGGACGCCGGGCAGTGGGGCGATCCGCATTGCGCGCCGGCCGCCAGCAGCAGCGCGGCGAGACCCGCTCAGCCTGTGCCGCGACCACGTCCAGCTCACGGCCAGCGGACGGTGGAGCAGGCCACGCTGCCGCTCCTCTTCATACCACTGCTGCTCCACCCGTCTGGCCAGGTTGTCGGCGGCATGCTCTATGTCGATCTCCGGCACGCCCGGCCGGAACCGAGTTACCAGCCACACTGCGAGCCCGGCCACCGGCACCAAGACCGCCGCAAGCCCTTGCGCCACGGCCCCGGCCGTGCTCTGATGCCGCGCCTGGACCACGTAGTGCACCGCGAACCACGCCGCCGCGCCGCAAACGATCAAACCGAGCGCTACGCCCGCTCTCACCCAGCGAAATCGCATGCACGTATTCTGAGCAATCTGCCCGAACGCTGTCCGTCAAACTGGCCATGA
Organism: Streptosporangiaceae bacterium; assembly: GCA_030045175.1. Classification (GTDB taxonomy): domain Bacteria; phylum Actinomycetota; class Actinomycetes; order Streptosporangiales; family Streptosporangiaceae; genus Chersky-822. Next base: position 4,153 of record JASIBM010000665.1, read on the forward strand.
CCGGGCCCCTCGTCATGCGCAGCCAACGATCAATTCATCCAATAACTGAACCGCAGTTGCGAACCAATGTGAATAAGTCCCGGTTGCTCGCACAGGCATAATCGGGTGCACCACACTGGCTGGAGCGATGCCTCCGCCGCACCGGCCCGCATCATCAGCCCCGGCGAGCGCGCCTTGCGCCGGCTCATCGACGACGGCGTCGTCTGATGACCTCATGGATAAGGGCCAGCAGAAGGTCCGCAGGTCAGCATGATCCGGACGCCGTTGCACCCTGCCCAACTCTCGGAATCATCACTAAGCTGAGGACATGCGCCCGCAGGCTCAGGGCTGGTACCGCGATCCATTCGGAACTCACGAGGACCGGTACTTCTCCTGTGGCTGGCCCACCAAGCTCGTGCGCGATTGCGGGATCGAAGCGTATGACCTGCCACCGGATCTGCCGCTGCCTGAAGGCGACCTGACTCCCGTCCCACCGAGCGGGAAGGTCGTGGCAGCGAGATCTGATATTCAGCGGGCCGACCCGCCCGCCGATCTGGCCGAGCGCATGGGCCGGGCAGTCTTCGATTACTTCGACAAGCTGTCTGGTGGCCTCTAACCACCTCGGCGACCGTCTCGCCCATCAGGTCCGGCTCGCCC
>JASIBM010000666.1 GCA_030045175.1 Streptosporangiaceae bacterium
CGGATGATAGCCGGATGAACACGGCGAGCCAGCGCAAGCAACCCGTTGCCCGCCTGCTCGTAGTGGAGGACGAGCCGAACATCTTGGAACTGCTAGCCGCGAGCCTGCGCTACGCCGGGTTCGACGTGTTCACCGCCGCCGACGGCGCCGAGGCGGTCCAGGCGGCCCAGCGGCACCGGCCGGACCTGATCGTGCTCGACGTGATGCTGCCCGACATGGACGGGTTCGAGGTGCTGCGCCGGCTGCGCGGGGGCGGCACCCGCACGCCGGTGCTGTTCTTGACCGCGCGAGACTCGACCGAGGACAAGATCCGCGGCCTCACGCTCGGTGGCGACGACTACGTGACCAAGCCGTTCAGCCTCGAGGAAGTCATCGCCAGGATCCACGCGGTGCTCAGGCGCGCCCGCGGCGGCGCCGCCGAGCCGTCACCCAGGCTCGTCTTCGCCGATCTCGAACTCGACGAGGACAGTCACGAGGTATGGCGCAACGGGACGCCCGTGCAACTGTCCCCCACCGAGTTCAAGCTGCTGCGCTACTTCATGAACAACACCGGCCGCGTGCTTTCCAAGGTACAGATACTCGATCACGTCTGGGACTACGACTTCCGCGGCGACACCGGCATCGTCGAGTCGTACGTGTCCGTGCTCCGCCGCAAGATCGACACCACCGAGCCGCACCTGCTGCACACGAGGCGAGGCGTGGGCTACGTGATGCGGCTCCAGCCCTAGCGGGCCACTGGCATGACCGGACTGCTGCGAGCGCGCGGCGCCTGGCGCGCCGCCAGGGCGGTGTCGAACCGGACGCCGCTGCGGGTCAAGCTGATCACGGCGGTGCTCGGACTGGTCGGCGTCGCGCTCGTGCTGATCAGCGTGGCAGGCGTGCTCGTCTTCCGCGACTACCTGTTCACCAGGGCCGGCCAGCAGGTCACGCAGCAGTACGACCGCGCGGTGCTCTCGATGCAGAGCGGGCTGTTGCAACCAGGCGTCATCTCGGGCGGCTCCATCATCAGCGCCTGGCGCTTGCAGGGCCAGCAATTGAACACCGATCTCTACGGCGCCTACCCCGGCGCGCCCAAGGCCGCGCTGCCGGACGTCCCGATGAGCCAGGCGTGGGTGGATGCGCATGCGGGAAGGCTGGTCACGGTGGGCGGGCTGCAAAGCTCGGATCGCTGGCTGGTGATCACCTACCCCGCCCAGTACCCCGTGGGCAACACCAACCAGGTCGGTACCCTCATCGTCGGCACCGACCTCGGCGACATCAACGGAACCATAGAGCGGCTGGCCACGATCGACGCGATCATCGGCGCCCTGGTGCTCGCCGGGCTCGCCGTGGTCGGCGTCGCCGTGGTGCGGGCCAGCCTGCGGCCGCTCTCCGACATCGAGCGGACCGCCCAGGCGATCGCGGCCGGCGACCTGGGCCGGCGGGTGCCTGACCAGGACCCGCGCACCGAGGTCGGCGGGCTCGGCCGGTCGCTGAACGCGATGCTCGCCCAGATCGAGGCCGCGTTCCGGGCCAGGACGGCGTCCGAGGAGGCGGCCAAGCGGTCCGAGGACGCCGCGCACGTCTCCGCGATCATCGCGAACCGGTCCGAGGAGCGGATGCGGCAGTTCGTGGCTGACGCCAGCCACGAGCTCAGGACGCCGCTGACCGCGATCAGGGGATACGCCGAGTACTACCGCCAACGCGGCGGCGGTGGCGACGACCCCGAGCTTGACCGGATCATTCAGCGCGTGGAGCAAGAGGCCAGGCGGATGGGCGTGCTCGTCGATGACATGCTGCTGCTCGCCAGGCTCGACCAGCAGCGCCCGCTGGACCTGCGCACCGTGGACCTGCTCGCGATCGCCGCCGACACCCTGCACGACGCGCGCGTCGTCGCCCCTGAGCGCGTCATCACGCTGACCGTGGACACCCCGGACGCGGCGCTCGTGATCGGCGACGAGGTGCGCCTGCGACAGGTCGTCGGCAACCTGATGAGCAATGCCATGACGCACACCCCCGAAGGCACGCCGATCGACATCACGATCAGGTCCGGCCCGCTGGCCAGCGCCGGCACCAACGACCCTCGCCCCGACCCGGCCGACCCCGGCGCGGGCGCCGCAGGCGGCCACCTTGACCCCGGTGCGGACGGCGCAGGAACCACGGGAACCGCAAGCGCCGAGCCGGCGATCTTTGTGGAGGTGACCGACCAGGGCCCAGGCCTGACCGCCGAGCAGCGCGAGCACGTCTTCGAGCGGTTCTACCGCACGGATCGGGCCAGGAGCAGGACGGCAGGGGGTACCGGGCTCGGACTCGCGATCGTCGCCGCGCTCGTCGACGCGCACCACGGCCGGGTGTGGGTCAGCTCGGCGCCCGGTCAGGGCGCCACGTTCGGGTTCGCCCTCCCCCTCGCCCCCGAGGCCAGATCCTCGCGCTAGAGCGCCCCGCTGCGTACCCGCTTTGCGGCTATCACCCCTTTCGTCAAAATTCGCCCAGGCCGTGGCGCCGCGATGAATGGCACATTGACCCGGAGCGACCGGACTAATCAGCCATTCACCAGATCGGAATGATCAAGGTCGGGAAACGTCAGGTGACCGAGTTGCCTGTGTGACCAGTGTGACGGGTTGATAGAGCGTGAGCACCACGCCTGCCGCCAGCCACCGCCCAGGGAGCGTGGGCACCACGCCTGCCGCCGGCCACCGCCCAGGGCGGCGCGGCCACCACGCCCTGGCGTCAGCCACTGGCCAGGGCGGCGCGGGCGGCGGCCAGCGCCTGCTCCCGGTACCCCGCGCCGAACAGGCACACGTGCACGAGCAGCGGATGCAGCTGATGCAGCGGCACCCGCCGCCGCCAGCCGTCGGCCAGCGGCGCGACCTCGGCGTACGCGCCGAGGATCCGGTCCAGGTGCGGCGCGCCGAACAGCGCGAGCATCGCCAG
>JASIBM010000667.1 GCA_030045175.1 Streptosporangiaceae bacterium
GCCGGCCTGGCCGCCTGGGCCAGCGGCGTACCCGCCGGGCTGGCCGCTCGGGCTGTACCCGGCTTGCCCGCCCGCCGGGGCGCCCGCGCCGAACCCCGCGCCTGGCGCCTGGCCAGGTCCCGGCGGGAAGGATGGCGGAGCGGCCTGCGTCGGATATCCCTGGGCCGGTGCCTGCTGCGGGTCCGCCTGGCCTGGCGAGCCGAATCCTGGGATCGGATGGACCTGGGTCGGCGCGGCCTGCTCGTCGACCTGACCGGACCCGGCTGGCGTGGCCTGGCTGATGCCGAGCGCGATGGCGAACTCGCCGGCGACCCACGTGCACGCATCGGGCGTGAACGGAGTTGACGTGGAGAACGACGAGGCCGCCAGGCTGATCGCGGTGTTCGGGTCCATGCCCTGCGCCACGTGCTCGCGCAGCGTGTCGGCCAGTCCGGCCTCCGCGGCGGCGACCAGGATGCTCTTCTCCCTGGGCGCGTCCGGAAGAAAGTCCTTGAGCAGGTTGGACATCGTCTGCGGGCTCGACAGCGCGGCGACGCCGTGCTCAGGGTCCGTGACGATGGCGTTCAAAGCCGCACGGGCTTCCGCGGCATGATCCCATGAGATGCCGGGCATTCGACCCCCTCCGCGCGCCCACTCCGGGCAGGTCCGACCAGTCTTGACGCTAGGGACTTCGGCGGTTGGCCCGTGGCGTCCGCACCACACAATCGCAATGGTGGTGAACGCATGCTAACTGGGTGGGCAGGTCAATGTCACGCCCAGCCGCAATCGATTGGTCACGTAGCAATAACACCAGCAATTGGTGCCAAACTTGACCGGCGGCGGTGCCTGCCGGGTGGCCCGGCTAGCCGGCCCGCAGCCGGCTCAGCCTGGCCAGGGCTTCGGCCAGCACCTCCTTCCGCTTGCAGAACGCGAAGCGCACGCCGAACCGCCCCGCGTCCGCGTTGTCATAGAACACCTCGCTCGGTATCGCCACCACGCCGACTGCCCCGGGCAGCGCCCTTGCGAACTCCAGGCCACTGACCTGGCCAAATGCCCGCACGTCGGTCATGATGAAGTAGGTCCCCTCCGGGGGGTAGACCTCGAAGCCCGCGGCGGCCAGGCCCTCGCACATCAGGTCACGCTTGATCTTCAGGTCCGCGGCGATCGTGGCGTAGTACTCATCGGGCAGGGCGAGCGCCTGCGCGACGGCGTACTGGAACGGCCCGCCGTTGACGAACGTGAGGAACTGCTTGACGGTGCGGACCGCGGTCACCAGGTCCGGCGTGCCGGTGACCCAGCCGATCTTCCAGCCGGTGAACGAGAAGGTCTTGGCGGCCGAGCTGATCGACACGGTTCGCTCTCGCATGCCTGGCAGCGACGCGATCGGCACGTGCTCCCCGTTGAACACCATGTGCTCGTACACCTCGTCGCTGATCACCAGCAGGTCGTGCTGGCGCGCCAGGTTCGCGATGGCGGTCAGCTCGGTTCTGGTGAAGACCGATCCGGTCGGGTTGTGCGGTGAGTTCAGCAAGATCAGCCGCGTCCGGTCGGTGACCGCGGCGCGCAGGGCGCTGAGGTCGGGGCGAAAGCCCGGCGCGCGCAGCGTGATGGGCACCCGCACGCCCCCGGCCATCGCGATGCACGCGGCGTAAGAGTCGTAGTACGGCTCGAACGCGATCACCTCATCACCCGGGCTGACGAACGCAAGCAGCGCGGCCGCGACCGCCTCCGTCGCACCCGCGGTGACGAGCACCTCGGTGTCAGGATCGATGTCCAGGTCATAGAAACGGCGCTGGTGGCCGGCGATCGCTCGCCGAAGCTCGGGAACCCCCGCTCCGGGCGGGTACTGATTGCCCCGGCCAGCCATGATCGCGTCGGCCGCGGCGCGCGCGATCTCCGCGGGCCCGTCGGTGTCAGGGAACCCCTGGCCGAGGTTGACCGAGCCAGTCGCCGCCGCGAGCTCAGACATCTCCGCGAAGATCGTGGTGCCCAGGCCCGCCAGCCGGGGGTTCAGCAAGGGACGGCTCATCCCGCTATGGTGCCACGCGCCGCAGCGGGGCACCTGCGCCGCCGGGTTCGCCGCTGTTGTGATGAAGTCCGCTATTGACCGATGATGGCAGGGTTAATAGGGCGTATCGTCGCCAGCAATGACGCCTGGCCCGTGAGCGGGCGCTGTCGGAGGGAGCCCGCAGATGCCAAGCATTCCGTGGGACGTTGACGGTCAGGCCCGCCGCGCGCTCGGTGTCATCATCGCGGACCCCGGGCTCGGTCCCGGGGTGCTGTCAAGGCCGCAGGTAATGGCGAACGTGCTCAAGGACCTGCTGCCCGACGCGCCAAGGGAATCGAGCCTGCTGGTGGGCGCCGCCGAGGCTGACCTGGCCGGCATCGTGCGCACCAACCTGGCGCATGGACTGGACGCGACGACCGCGGTGCGGCTCGCTGCGACGACCTTCGCGCAGCGCGCGCCGTTCGCTGAGGATGCGTGCGACTGGGTGACGGCCGAATTCGCCATCGCGCTCGGCGTTGATCCCGCGCAGGTCAGCCAGCCTTCCGCGCAA
>JASIBM010000668.1 GCA_030045175.1 Streptosporangiaceae bacterium
CCCGCGCGCCCAGGTCGCCGAGCATCATTGCGGCGTGCGGCCCGGAAAGGGCGCGGGACAGGTCAGCCACGACCACCCCGGCCAGCGACCCACCTTTCCCGCTCGCCTCCGGGCGCCCTTCAGGGCGCTCCCCTGCCCCGCCTAGCCCGCCCGCGTCGCCAACACCGCGCTCCTCGGTCAGCGCGGCGCCGGCGCCCTTCGGCTCGCTCGCGCTCGGCTCGCCTTCGGCTCGCTCGCGCAGGGTCGCTCGCGCAGTTGGCTCAGTCAAGCCAGTCCACCTCCGCCGACGCGACGCCGGCCAGCTTGCCGTATCCGGGGCCACGATCGAAATACGGCCTGTGGTCTTCCCGTTGTTCCCGCATGTCCGATCGCAGCGAAGCCGTTCTCGTCATGTCAGCGACCGGCTCATCGCCTGGACCGGTGATCACGACGCCGTAGTCGGCGGCCGCCCCGGCTCTCGATACCTTCCCCCAGGCGACGTCGCGGACGACGAGCTCGACGTCCCGGTCGAGCGGATCTCCCCAGCCGCCGCCACCTGTGGTGCGGATTCTGATTAGCGTCCCGGCCGGGACCGGCTCGGCGTCCGCGAGCGCTCCCGCGACCCGTTGGGCTGTGCCTGCCAGGGGGGACGACCCCCCAGAACCCCCCGCGGTGCCTGCCAGGGGGGACACAGCGTCGTCCGGGTTGATCATGACCTCGAACGGCCGCCCCGCGCGGCCGCCTGCCACCCCCCAGCAGGACAGGATCGACCGGTCGGCGATCGACATGAAATGGCCGTCGGCGCGCATCCTGATCACTTTCTCGTACCCGAGGCCGCCGCGGAACTTGCCTGGCCCGCCCGAGTCAACCGCGAGCCCGAGCCGCTCGACCACGAAGGGGAACCTGGCCTCGCAGAACTCGGCTGGCAGGTTGCGCGAGTCCGGCACGACGTGGATCGTGTCCTCGCCATCCGCGTAGTACCGTCCGCCGGATCCGCCACCTAGCACCTCGCGCATCAGGTAGGGCTCGCCCGCGGCGTCGGTGCCGTAGACCCCGGTGTATCGGATCGTCTCCTGGTCGGCGGGCATCCGCCCGCCCGCTGCCTTGGCGAGCACGCCTGCGAGCACGCCGAGCAGCCGCAAGATCACGAACGTGCGCGCGTTGGTGGGTGCCGGGAACACGGGCGTGAGCAGCGTGCCTGGCGGCGGGAAGCGGAGCTCCATCAGGTCCACGACGCCCTCGTTCACGTCGAGCTCGGCCATCCGCTCGGGGGTGTCAGCGAGGTTGCGCAGGATCGGAGCCAGCCATTTGGCGAGGAAGTTGCCGTCGGCGTAGTTCGCGCAGTGGTTGATCGGGCCCTTCGCCTGAGGGCTTGTGCCGGTGAAGTCCAAGATCAGCTTCGGGCCACCTGGCTCGTGCTCGCCGATCTTGGTGAGCGTGATCCGCTGCGCATGCAGCCTCGGCGGGTCGACACCGTCGTGCTCGGCGTAGTCCTCCCAGGTCCAGGTGCCTGACGGGATCTTGGACAAGATCTCGCGCCGGAACGTGCTCGTGGTGCGCGAGACGATCGCGTCGAAGCAGGACTCGACGGCGGCCACGCCGTACCGGGCGAACAGGTCCGCCAGCCGGCGGGCGCCCATCAGGCAGGCCGCGCACTCGGCGTCCAGGTCGGCGGCGAGCGACTCAGGCATCCGCGAGTTGCGGGTCATGATCGTCAGGACGGCCTGGTTCGGCACCCCGGCGTCACGCAACTTGATCGGCGGGACCATCAGGCCCTCTTCGTAGACGCTGGTCGCGTGGCTTGGCATCGACCCGGGCACGGCGCCGCCGATGTCGTCGTGGTGGCCGAACGCCTGGACGAACGCGACCAGCCGCGGGCCGTCGAATACCGGGACGGTCACGCACAGGTCGGGCAGATGGCCAATGCCGCCCTCGGATGAGTACACGTCGTTGTGAAAGAACACGTCCCCCTGGCGCATGGTCGCCGCGGGGAAGTCGCGCACGATCGGGTGGACAAGCGAGCTGTAGGACCGGCCGGTCAGCTTGCGCAGCAGCCGGTCGTGGATGCCAGCACGGAAGTCGTGCGCGTCCCTGATCATGGGTGACCGGGCGGTCCGCCCGATCGCGGTCTCCACTTCTTTCTCGATCGAGGCCAGGCTGCCCGCGATGATCTCGAGCAGGACGGGGTCTACGTCGCGTTCCTCGCCGGTCAGCGTCCTGGCGCTACCCTGGGAGCCAGCACGCCTCATCTCACTCACGCCAGCCACCTCGCCAGTTCAAACGCCTCAGCCAGTTCAAACGCCTCAGTCCGGTGTGCCCTATTTGATCACATGGTCGCTTCTTGGCTCTCGGATCGGAGCGCGGCTGCGGAAATCGACTGAGCCCGGCAGGCGTTCTTGATGGTAGCCCAGCGACCAGTTCGAGCGGCGTGGCAAGGGGACACATGCGGTATACGCGCAGCGCCAAGCCCACCAGCACGGCTGACCTGACGTGGGCGGGCCATCGGCCACCGGCAGGTCACCTGCCATCGTCCGGCAGACGGCGCAGCCGCCGCCATGTTGCCGTCGGCGCGGCAGGCGCGGCGCTCGCGCTGCTCGCGCTCACCGCGTGCCAGGTGCGCCTGTCCATCGGGTCTGGGCCGGCCGGCCAGGCAGGCCCGGCCAGGCAGGCTCGCCCGAGCCGCACGGAGGCAAAGGTCGCCAGAGCGATCGACCCTCGCCTGGTCGACGTCGTGTCCACCTTGCGCTATCAGGACGCCAGCGCCGCGGGGACCGGGCTGGTGCTGACCTCGTGGGGCGAGGTAGTGACCAACAATCACGTGATCAAGGGGGCTACCTCGGTCCAGGTCACCGACGTGGGCAGTGGCCGCACCTACCGGGCGACGGTCATCGGCTACGACGAGCAGGACGACGTCGCCGTGCTCCGGCTGCACGGCGCGTCGGGGCTGCGGGCCATCCGAGTCCGCCATGAGCCCAGCCCGAGGCTGGGTGAGGTGGTCGTCGCGCTGGGCAACGCCGGGGGCGTCGGCGGGACCCCGGCGGTCGCGGCGGGCCGGATCACCGGCCTGGACGAGTCGATCATCGCAACCGATCAGGCCGCCGGCACCGACGAGCACCTCAGCGGGCTCATCCGCACCGACGCCGCCATCCGGGCCGGGGACTCGGGCGGGCCGCTCGTCAGCGCGACCGGACAGGTGGTCGGGATAGACACGGCGGCCTCGTCGCAGTTCGTGTTCCACGAGGGCTCGACCGAGGGCTTCGCGATCCCCATTGGCCGCGCGCTCGCCATCGCCCGCCTGATCGAGGCGGGCCGGTCGTCAGCCACGATCCACATAGGTCCAACCGGCTTCCTCGGCGTGCGCGTGACCAATGGCAGGGTTCCAGGCAACCCAGGCCAGACCGGTGCGCGGGTCGCCAGCGTCATCGCGGGGTTCCCCGCCGCCCGGACCGGGCTGATGGCCGGCGACGTGATCGTCTCACTGGCCGGCCATCCGGTCTCATCGCCGACGGGCCTCGCGACCGCGCTCGAGTTGTTCCACCCCGGCGACCGGATCGCGCTGCGCTGGGTGGACAGCGAAGGTCGCGGCCACAGCGCCACCTTGGTGCTCGCCCGCGGCCCCGCCGCCTAACCCGGCGGTCACGCGCAGGTTGCCCAGCCGGTCTACCACGGCCGTGAAACCCGGGTGCAGCGGCACCGTGGCCCCGTACTCCTCGATCACGGCCGGCCCGGCAAGCACATCGCCGGCCGCCAGCCGCGGGCGCCAGTAGATGCCGGCGGGCACGACGCCCTGGCCACGGCCAAAGCACACCGGCCTGGTGCCGGTCAGCGCCCGGCCCGGGTTCCCGTCGCCAGGGGCCAGTTCCGGCAGGACCGGCCGGCGGATCGGCCCCACCCCGGTCACCCGCAGGTTCACCCACTCCACGTGCTGGCGGGCATCACTAGCGAAGTCGTACCCGTACAGCGCCCGGTGCGCGGCGTGAAACGCCTGGGCGACAGCGCTGGCCGTGGCCTCGTCGAACCGCCGGCCCGACCCGCCAGGCCCGCCAGAGCCTGGCGCCCCGTCAGGCACCGGCACCCGGACCTCGAACGCCTGCCCGTAGTACCGCAGGTCGGCGGTCCGCACCAGCCGCTGGTCGCCAGGCAGGAAACCCTGGCTAGCTAGCCCCTGGCGAGCCTGCGCCTCCAGGTCGGCGAAGATCGCGTGCACCGCGTCGTGATCGAGCGCGTCGTGCCTGCGCACGGCCGTCCGCACGTAGTCGATCCTGACATCGACCGTGAGCAGCCCGAACGCCGACACATTCCCTGGATTCGGCGGCACGAGCACCTCCCGCACCCCCAGGATGTCGATCAGCGGGCACGCCAGCAGCGACCCCGACCCACCGAATGTCACCAGGGTGAAGTCCCTGACGTCGAGCCCGCGCTTGACGGTGATCTGGCGAACCGCGTTGGCCTGGTTCCAGGCGGAAACCTCGAGGATGCCTGTCGCGCAGTCTTGCTCGGCCAGCCCGAGCTGGCCGGCCAGAGCCGCCAGGCCGGCCCGCGCCGCGGCAAGATCGAGCGGCACCTCCCCGCCGAGCAGGTGCGGCGGGATGCGACCGAGCGCGAGATGCGCGTCCGTGACGGTAACCGCGGTGCCGCCGCGGGCGTAACACAGCGGCCCAGGATCGGCGCCAGCAGATTGCGGGCCCACCTTCAGCGCGCCTTCCGGGGATACCCGCGCGACGGATCCGCCTCCGGCTCCCACGGTCACCACATCGACCATCGGTATCAACGAGGGGTACTCCCCCACCCGCCCCTCGGTGGTGAGCGCGGGCTCGCCCTCTGTCACCACGGCGACGTCCGTCGAGGTGCCCCCGCCGTCGCAGGTCAGCACCCGCGTGACGCCGGCCTCGCGGGCGATAAGCGCGGCGCCGAGCGCACCGGCCGCTGGCCCGCTCAGCACCGTGGTGATCGGCTGGTTGATGACCTCCTCAGCCGCGAGCACTCCCCCGTTGGACTTCATCACATAGAACGGCATCCGCCGGGCGGTGTCGCCTCCCGCCCCGGCCAGGTCGTCAAGGCGCGCGCGGATCGACCGCAGGTAGCTCCCCACCCTCGGCTTGACCGCGGCGTCGAGCAGCGTGGTCATCGACCGTTCGTACTCCCGGTACTCCCGCAGCACCTCGCAGGAGATCGACACCACCGCGCCCGGATGCTCCCGCGCCAGCACGGCGGCCATCCGCTGCTCGTGGTCCGGGTTGGCGTAGGAGTGCAAGAAGCACACCCCGATCGCGACGACGCCGCGGTCGCGGAACCAGCGGGCCACGGCCACGGCGCCGTCGGTGTCGAACGGCGTCAGCTCGGCCCCGGTCGCGTCGAGCCGTCCGCGCACCGTCTTGACCAGGTGGGCCGGGACGATCCGCGGCGGCTTCACCCAGAAGTAGGAATTGCCGTAGCCGTCAGGAACAGACTGCCTGGCGATCTCAAGTACGAATTCGAACCCCTCCGTCGTGATGAACCCAAGCCCGCCCACCTGGCCCTCGAGGAGCTGGTTGGTCGCGATCGTGGTGCCGTGGCTGACCGCGGCGACCGCCCCGGCATCGGTCCCGAGCTGGCCGAGCACCTTGAGCAGCCCGTCGACGAAGCCGACCGAGGGGTCGGCCGGCGTGGTCGGCGTCTTGGTGACCGTCAGCTCACCGGTCTGCTCGTCGTAGGCAACGACGTCGGTAAACGTCCCGCCCGTGTCGATCCCGATCCGCAGCATCTCTTCCCGCTCGCCTCCGGGCGCCTTTAAGGCGCCGCCTTCCTTCGTCGCACACCCCGCTCCTCCGCTTACGTTTCAACCCGCGCACTGCCAGGCAGGGCAAGGTTGAAACGTAAGCGCAGTCCAGGCGGCGCCGGCGCCCTGCGGCTCGCTCGCGCTCGGCTCGCCTTCGGCTCGCTCGCGCAGGTTTCCCGCTCACCTCTGGGCGCCTTTAGGGCGCCTTCGCACCACGCCAGTGCACCATCATGCTCATGGGGCGCCGATACACAAGCCCGGTCAGGGATACTCGTGTTCGGCAATGGACTCACATGGAGGCGCGGTGGCGAACGGAACCGGCTTGGCGTCGGTCGAGCATTTCGTGGTGCTGATGCTCGAAAATCGCTCTTTTGATCACATGCTAGGATTTCTCTATACGGACGCGGGCAACGTGTCGCCGGCCGGCCAACCGTTCGAGGGCCTGACCGGGACCGAGTCCAACCCAGACGGCACCGGGCAGCAGGTCAAGGTCACCCCCATCACGCAGGCGACGCCGAACGCCTACTTCATGCCGGGCGCTGACCCGGGCGAGGGCTACATGGCCACCAACGACCAGCTCTACGGCAGCGAAGTCGCCCCGGCGAGCTCGGTGCCGCCGTCGATGCGGGGCTTCGTCACCGACTTCGCCTACACGCTCGGCTGGCAGTCGCAGGAGGGCGGCTGGTCCATCGTGCCTGGCACGACAGCCAGCGATATCATGGGCTGCTTCACGCCGCAGGCGCTGCCCGTCCTGTCCGCGCTCGCGACGGGCTACGCGGTTTGCGACCAATGGTTCTCTTCGGTGCCCACGGAGACGCTGCCCAACCGGGCCTTCGCCTGCGCGGCCACGAGCCAAGGCCACATGGACGACAAGACCAAGACGTTCACGGCGCCCAGCATCTTCGGCTTGCTCGGCGGGCAAGGGCTCACCTGGGGGATCTACGGCTACGACGCCGAGCCCCTGACGAAATCGACGTTCACCGACATCGCGACCGCGCCCGGAGGGACGATCGGCGAGTTCGCCGATTTCCAGGCCGCAGCGGCGGCGGGGACGCTGCCTGCATTCACGTTCCTGGAGCCTTCCTGGCCCTCGACCGGCAACAGCCAGCACCCGAACTACGACGTCGCGCTCGGCGAGCAGCTGATCCACGACGTGTATGAGGCGCTGCGGGGCGGCGCCGGCTGGCCGGGCACCCTGCTGGTGATCACTTATGACGAGCACGGCGGCTGTTATGACCACGTGCCGCCGCCGGCCGGCGCGGTACCACCGGACAATTCGGCTGGCGAGTTCGGATTCGACTTCACCAGGTTCGGCGTCCGGGTGCCGACCGTGCTTGTCTCGCCACTGATCGCGCCGGGAACGGTGTTCCGCGTGCCGGCCGGAAGCACGCCGCTTGACCACACCTCCGTGCTCAACACCGTGGAGCAGCGGTGGGGCCTGCCCGCGCTCACCGCGCGGGACGCCGCCGCGCCGGGCTTCGGCGCCGTCCTCACGCTGACCACGCCCCGGACCGACGACGTCCTGGCCGACGTCACCGTACCGGTGTCCGGCGCGCCAAGCCCGGCCGCGGCCAAGCCTTCGCATCTCCAGGAGGTTCAGGCCGACCTGATCTCCCGCCGGTTCCCGCCAGGCTCGCCCGACGGCGCGGAAGCTCTTGCCGCCCTGCACACCAACAATGCCTACGCCAGGTACATCAGCCGGCACTCCGTCACCAGCGGCTGACCTCAGCCGCACTGCTCAGGGCGTCACGGCGATCATGGCGGCGGCGTTGAGGTTGACGTCAGGGCGGTAGACGTACTGGCCGACGGCGACGCAATAGCCGGTGCGCACGCACGCCACCGACGACAAGCCGGCGGTCTGATTACGACTGGTGTCCGCGTCGGGCGGCAGCCGGACCGTGCCCGCGTCACCCCAGCGCCCGCCCGACCAGACCACGGACAACGCCAGGAAGGCGCCGCCCCGCTTCGGCTCGTAGCTCCCGACCGCCACGCAGCGGACGGCCGTCACGCAGGAGACCGCGCTGAGCTCGGCGATGTACGGGTGGCGGCCCGCCGCCAGCGGCGACGCCGTGACCTCGGACGCGCGCCCTGACAGGCCCTTCGACCCGGTCAGCGCCATCATCGCGCCGATCGACTTGGTGTTGTAGCTGCCGGCGGCGGCGCAGAACCCAGTAGCTGTGCACGACACCGAGCTCAGCCCGGCGCCGAGGTTCTTCCCGGTCAGCGCGTTGCGTGGCAGGCCGATCCCGGTCGCCCGGTGCCACGTGCCCTTCGACTCGGTGAACACCAGTGGCAGCAATGTCCCCGAGGCGGCCACGTAGCCGCCTACGGCCACGCAGGTCCCTGGCTGGTAACAGCTGATGCCAGCCGCGCTCGCGTTGACCGGCTTGGCCGCGCCTCGCGGCGCCATGACCTCGCGCGCCCGCCCCCAGTTCCCCGCGGTCTCGGTGATGACCATGATCTGCGTGTTCCCGAACTTGTCGACATAACTTCCTGCCGCCACGCAGTTCCCCTTGCGCACGCACGAGACGCTGGACAGCGTTGCTTGCTGCTCCCCCGCCGCATTGGCGGGCAAGGCCGGCGCGAAGGCTCCCGGCCAGGTCCCGCCCGTTTCCCTGGCGATGTAGGCGGTGCGGTCGCCGCCACCGCCAGCGTAGTCGTACGCGCCCACCGCGACGCATTGCGCCAGTCCGGTGCACGAGATAGCGCTGGAAACCTCGGGGAGCTGGGTGCCGGCGGCATCGGCGGGCAGCGGGAGCGGGCTGAGCGCCGCCCACCCGTTGCCGGCCTGGTTGGTCACCATCGGCCAGCCGTTGATGCTGGTGTCGAGGTATCCGCCGGAGGCGGCGCACTCGTGCGGTGCCGGGCAGGAGACCGAGATCATGCCGTCGTCCTGGCCGTTGGTGGATAGCTCCGGCGGCGGCGTGATCTCGACGGCCCGGCCGAACAGGCTGCCAGCGTCCGCCCTGGCGGCCACCGCCGCGCCTCGCATCGCCCCAGCTGGCGTCGCCGCGCTGGCGGAGGCGAGGCAAGCCGCGAGAGCAACCACGGTCACCGCACCGACTGTGATGAACCTAGCGCGCGCCAAGGCGCCCCCACCCTGCCATTTACCCATATGCCCGACCGTACTAGTAATGCCCAGAGCCGGTCTAGCGGCCATTCGTTGGGCTCACCGCCCGGGTAACCGCAACGTGGGGCCCTTATTGCTGCGGCGGCGACAGTAAGGACCCCACGTTGTCGTCGGCCTCGGCCTGCTGGCGCAATTCGAACAGCTCGCTGG
>JASIBM010000669.1 GCA_030045175.1 Streptosporangiaceae bacterium
CGGGCTCGCCGTCGTCCTCGCCGTCGGCGAGCACCACGCTGGCGGGCAGGTCAACGAACGCGATGGGCCGGCCCCGGGCGGCCACGTAGGCGAGCGCCTGCCATTCGGGGGAAAAGTCGGCGAAGGGCCAGAACGCGGCCCGCTCCGGCCGGTCGGTCGCGTGCATGAGCACGGCCACCGGCGGGACTAGCGATGCGACGTGCCCGACCAGCTCGTCTGCCTCTGGCGGGCCCTCCACCAAGACGATGTCGGGGTCGAGCGCGTGCAAGGCGGCTCGCACCGCACGGGCCGAGCCAGGCCCGTGGTGCCTGACGCCCAGGATGGTGACGGTCACCGCTGCCCGATCGGCTACTCGATCGTCACGGTCAGGTCCCGGCAGGCGCGGTACAGGTCCAGCCAGTCCGGCCGCTCCTTGACCACCGCCTCCAGGTACTCATTCCACGCCACCCCGTCCTGTACCGGGTTCTTGACCACGGCGCCGACCAGGCCGGCGGCCACGTCGGCGGCGTTCACCTGCCCGTCGCCGAAGTGCGCGGCCAGCGTCATGCCGTTGGTCAGCACGCTGATCGCTTCCGCCGTCGACAGCGTGCCCGTCGGGGTCTTCAGCGTGGTGCGGCCGTCTTCTGTCACCCCGGAGCGCAGCTCCCTGAATATCCGCACCACGCGCCTGACCTCGGCCAGGGCGGGCGGCTCTGCGGGCAATCGCAGCGCCCGGCCGAGCTCGGCGACGCGGCGGCTCACGATCTCGACCTCGGTGTCCTGGGACGCGGGGAGCGGGAGGACGACCGTGTTGAAGCGGCGCTTGAGCGCGCTTGACATCTCGTTGACGCCACGGTCCCTGTCGTTCGCGGTGGCGATCAGCGTGAACCCGGGCACCGCCTGCACCTCGATGCCGAGCTCTGGCACCGGCAGGGTCTTCTCCGACAGCACCGTGATCAGGGCGTCCTGCACCTCAGCGGGCATCCTGGTGAGCTCCTCGGCGCGCACGACCTTGCCGTCAGCCATGGCGGTCATGACCGGTGAGGGGACGAGGGCCGCCCTGCTCGGTCCTTCGGCTATCAGCCTGGCGTAGTTCCAGCCGTACCTGACCGCCTCCTCGCTGGTCCCAGCGGTGCCCTGGATCAGCAACGTGGAATCGCCGCTGATCGCGGCCGCGAGATGCTCGGACATCCAGGTCTTCGCGGTGCCAGGAGCGCCGAGCAGGAGCAGCGCGCGGTCGGTCGCCAGGGTCGCGACGGCCACCTCCACCAGGCGCCGCGCCCCGATGTACTTCGGCGTGATCACCGTTCCGTCGGCCAGCGTGCCGCCGAGCAGGTACTCGCACACCGCCCACGGCGACAGCCTCCACGCGGGCGGGCGCTCCCTGCCGTCGGACGCGGCGAGCGCGGCAAGCTCGGCCGCGTACTGCTGCTCGGCATGTGGCCTGAGCACCGCGGGCGCGTCGGTCAGCGGCACAGCGGGGGGCTCCGGGGGGTCGTCCCCCCGGGCCGACACAGCGGTCGTGGTCACGGGTCTGGCTCCTCGGCGATCTCGCGGCGCATGGCCGCCCTGATGGACAACGTGGAAAGCAAGTCGTGCCAGGCATGGGCCAGCCGCTCGTGCACCAGGGCCGGATCTAGCTGGGGCGGAACGGGTGGCTCCAGGCGCAGCGCGGCGAGGCGCAGCAAGGCGCGGGGCGCCGGCGAGCGGCCAGGGTCGGCCCGCGCTGCCTCGGCGAGCACCGATCGCACCCGCTGCGACACCGGGGCCGACCAGGGCGCGGGCAGCGACTCAAGCGCCGGGACGAACAGCGGGCTGCCCGGATTCGCGCACAGCCATTCGTCTCGCTCCCTGGCGGGCAGCGCGGCGAGCAGGTGCAGCCCGGCTGCCTCGCCCGGCTTGCGCTGGCCGGCCGGCTGATCGAGCAGCGCGGTCAGCCAGCCGACGTGGGCGTCTCGGATCGCGGCCCGCGTCCACCCGTCCCGCAGCGGGTCCGCCCAGTCGGTGCGCGCCGCCAGGGAGAGCAGGTCCGCCGGGGCGAGCCCGGTGTGCTCGGCCCAGAACCCAGCCGGAGCGGCGGCGACGACGTGCTGGAGCAGCCACGCCCGAGCGCCGGCCCCCGCCGGGATGCTCGCGTCGGGTACCTCGGCGATTAGCTCGCCGGTCACGTCGTCGGCGACGGTGACGATCAGATGCGGGCGCAGCGCCTTGCGCTCGACCCGGACCGCCGCGGCCGCCCGCTCGGTCGCCTTGATCGAATAGCGCGAGCCAGGCAGCCTCGCCAGCAGGTCGGCGGCGACCATCCGCACCTCGGACCTGCGGTCGGCCAGGCCGAGCTCGGCGAGCGGCTCGTCGTCCAGGCTGAGCCCGGTCGCGAAGGTGGCGAGCAACGTCGCCCGGTCCCGGTACTGGTCGCTGGCCCACGTCGACGCCAGCAGGTCGCGGGCGACCGCCGGGTCGTGCGCGCGCAGCCGGTTCAGCAACTCCGTCCTAGCGACGAGGTCACCGGTGCCGAACTGTTCGGCAAGAGCCTGAGCCGGTGCCCCAGTATCCGCCGCCGCCCCAGCCACCGCTCTCCCAGCCGG
>JASIBM010000670.1 GCA_030045175.1 Streptosporangiaceae bacterium
TCCGCGCGCCCACCTGGCTGACGGCCCCCGCGCTCGCCTGGCTGCTCGCCCACGTCACGCCGGCCCGCCGGGCGGTTGAGCTGCACTCCAACCCCGAGGAGCTGCGCGCGGTCTGCCGCGACACCCTGGCAGAGGCACGACGGCTGGGCGTCACCGTACCGCGGCTAGAAGCGGCGGAACCGAGCTTCGCCGGCAAGGACAAGACCCGGATCAGCGGTCCGGCGCCGTCCGCCAGCTAGCGTTCCGATTCCGCCAGCTAGCGGCCATGCTCACAGTGGCGGCGGCTAGGAGCCATGGCTCATAACTGGCCCATAGGGTCGATGCCGGGCCTCATTGGCATCGCTGAACGTGAGGTCGCGGATGCCGTCGGCGTGGGCTTTGACGCGTGCCCGGACCACCTCGAGGCGGCGTGCGCTTTGCGTCCATCTAAATTAGTTGACTACTGTCAAGCCGGCCAGATATCTTACTTGTATTACTCCCCGCGGTCCCCCGGGACTGGCGGGGCTTTTTTTCTGAGAAGATATGCCATGCCCGAGAGCGTCGCGATCTTCCTGGACTTCCAGAACGTCCACCTTACGGGCCACGGTTTGTTCGGCGGCGGCACCGAGCCCCTACCGGGGCGTCCCCGACCCTGCCCGCGTGGCGGACCTCGTCGCCAGCCGCCGCAACCGGCCCAGCGTGGCATCGGCGATCCGCGTCTACCGCGGTCGGCCGGATCCGAACCACCAGCCTCTGCCTACCGCGGCCAGCGACGCGCAGGCGTCGCAGTGGAGCCGGGATATGAGGGTTCACCTGGTCCGCCGGCAGCTGAACTACCGTGGCTGGCCGAACGTGCCTCCGCAGGAGAAGGGCATCGACGTGGCGCTGGCCGTCGACTTGATTCACCTTGCGATCGGCCGTCAGTACGACGCGCTCGTGGTGTTCTCCGGCGATACCGACTTGCTGCCCGCCCTGGAGACGATCGTCACGCTGCGGCTGGGGCATGTCGAGGTCGCGTGCTGGTCAGGGTTCAAGCCGCTCCGGTTCGCCGGTAGTAACTTGCCGTGGTGCCACTTCCTCAGCGAGCGTGACTGGCACGCGGTAACGGAGGACTGGAATGGCCGCGTCTAGGCACAGTGAGCCCAAAGGAATCTACTTTGAAGCAAGGTCAGAGGCCGATTTCGAACGAGAAAATCGGCCTCTTGCTTGTTAGTTGTGCACTGATTTGTGCCGCGGGCCTGCGCATGTCCGCTGCGTCGCGGCTGGCCCGATGGTGGGAGCGTGATCTTGGACGGCGGCGGTATCACGGTCCCACCGGGGGTGTGTCAGCAGGCCGCCGCCGCGTTGTGCAGGCCGAAGCAGCGCACGGCGTTGGCCAGGCTGTCCTGGTAGGGCGAGTAGATGACATCGGGCTGACTGGTGTATCCCAGGTCGGTGTGGCCGTCGATGTAAGGGCCAGTGTAGGGACCCACCCCGGCCAGGTTGATGTTCCACGCGCCTCCGCTGGATCCCGGGGTCATCGGGTTGCCGATCCCGATCATGGGCTGTCCGGCTCCGCCGGGCCAGGCGCTTGTCCCGCCGGTGCTGGCGATGTCCTCGACCATGAGGTTACCGGTGTACGGCGGCGCTACCGGGTAGCCGAACGCGGTGAAGTTCTGCTGGGCGGGCCAGTTCCAGGCGAAGCCGTCCCAGCCGGCGGCCTGGCCGAGCGTCTGGCCGCTTGCATTCGCGCCGACTTCGAAAGCGCCTTCGTCCACGCTGACATCACCGTCGTCCAGCCATCGGCTCGTGGAAGACAGCCACGTGGCGACGAACTCCCCGAAGGGGTCGAAGAGGGGGTCTGTGCCGTTGTAGGCCGGGACGAACAGCACGCTGCTGGCCCACACCCCCGGGTACAAGCCCTCGGGGTCGGCTAGGCAATGACCCGCGGTCCAGACTTCATCTTCTAGCCGCGGTCCGTGATAGGAGGCCACCGACGTGCCCGAGCATTGCGCGCTGAGGGTCTTGGTCCCGCCCGCCGCCGACGGGACCTCGAACGTGCTGAACACCTTCCCGTTGACCTCGTACGGCCACTGCGTGTACTCGCTGGCTGGCACGTTGAAACTGTCATAAGGAAAGCCGTCCGGGGTGGCCGTCCTGGCCGCGGGCTTGATCGCCGGCCGGCCGCCGGGCACGTGACCGGGCGTGCCGGGGTGCACCGGTTCCGGCGCCGGCCGGCCGGTGCGCTCGATGAGCGGCGCGGGCGTAGCCGCCCGCATCCGCGCTCGAGTCCAGTAGGCGAGGGTTGCCTTCTCCGAGATGGTGATCTTGTGCCGCGCGACTGCCGGCGCTGCCGTCGCCTGGGCAGGCGCGGAGGCAAGCAGGGCGCCCACCACGGCCAGCGCGACGGCGATGATCCCGGCGCTGACGCGCGCGGGTCGCCTGAGCGCGCCGCCGCCACCGGGGGGCTGCGGGCGATTGCCCGGCTGGCGGATGTTCTGCATGCGCCTGTCCTCTCCTGGCGTCCCCGGCGCGTCCAGGCGCCGGGGCTGGCTCGACCGCAGGCGCCACGCCCGGAATCAACGCGCAAGCTCAGCCCGCACGCCGGCCCGCAAGAGGCCGCCGGGCGCGGCCCGGCTGGCGGGTGCTGCCATCGCGACTCCGGGCCAGGCGCCCCTCACCTGTACAGAGGCGGCCACCACCGAGCAGATACGCCCCGGCTCGCGAGCCAAAGCCAGGCAAACGGCAGCCTAGGCGCAGCTCACCCGCTCGCCAGCCGAGCCGCCCATGCGCGGCGAGCCGGGCCTGGCGCGGCCCGCTGCCGCGCCGGCGGATTACTGGGCCGCACGCGTCGTGGGCGACGCGGCGTTCATGAGCTGACTGGCCTGTCGGTCAATCAGCCTGGTGAACAGCTGCTGTGAGTATCCGAAGACCACTGCCGTGGTCAGCAGGCCCGCTTGGGTGGCCAGGAACCCGGGCGCGCTGGTCACCGTCCGCAGCACGATGATGCCGACGACTGCGGTGATGGCGCCGAGAGCGATCTTGTTCAGGCCCTGCGCGACGGTCAGGGAGAAGCGCACTCCGGCCGGCTTCAGGCCGGCCAGGTTCAGCGCGACGGACAAGGCGGCGCCAAGCGCGCCTATCCCCAGGACAAGCGGGATGTCGCCACCGCTTGGCCCGCTGCCGCCGGTCGGGCAGATCATGCTCGGATGCGATCCGGGCACCGGCCAGCACAGCGGGAGGTAAGCAGGATGAATGGCGCCCACGATCCACAGCACCGCTACTACTGCCGACAGCACGGCGGAGGCTCCATAGAGCACGCCGCGGAGGTGGCGGACCTGCAGTTGCTGCTGGTCCTCGGCCCGGCAGGCCGCGTTCATCACCTGAGCGGCCATCTGCTGGTCCGGGCCAAGCAGGTCTGTCAGCACGATGCCCCCAGGAGGCGCGGCAGGGCTGGCGGTGTTGCCCGGAAACGGCTGCTGACCGCTGCCCGCCTGCTGATCCTGGCCCGCGTCCGGGTCGGTGGGCTGGCTCGGGTCGTTCGCCGCGTTCGGGTCGCCATGCGGCTGCGCGCCGGCGACCGCGCCAGGAGGCGGGCTGTTGCCGTGACCAGCAGCCTGCAGCCGGGGGGCCACCAGCCGCGCCTGGGACTGGACTCTCCTCGCCACAGCCTGGTGGGCGGGCTGCGTGGGATCGGGTATGGTCTTGAGCGCATCGGTGTTCGGATCGTCGGCCGGCAGGAAGGCTGCCGCGCGCTGGCGAATCGAGGGCAGGATAGCTGCTAGCTGGTCTGAGCTGAGCAGGAGTATTCGGGTACTCTCCGCCGCATGCAGGTTGGTGTAGGCCGACATCAGCAGTTCGCCGGCCAGCAAGTCCCGCAAGCGCTGGCGTCGCTTGGGCAGCGGCTTGAGCGTTTCCTTGGTCTTCCGGATGTACTGGTACGTGGCTTCCACCACGGCTTGCGCCTCGCTCATCAGGCGAGTCGACGCCTCGTCCTGAGCCGTTGCGTCCGGAGCGCCCTGCGTGGGCGGTGCGCCCTGCGCAGGCACGCAGATCTTCGGGATGTCGCCGTCCTCGTCTAACGTCCAGCCGGCCGCGCTGATGGCCCGCCTTACATCCTCCCTGACCCGGTACAGCCGATCGAGGACGTCCACCTTCCACGTTGTCCGTTTTATCGATGAATAATCGGTAGAATCCACGGTCCCGCCCTGTCATATGAGTTCCCGTTTCCCCATGCCGATCCGCGCAAGGTGTGCGCGAAAGGTTACCGCATAGGACACGAATCAGGGAATACGCGGCGGCCCGCTCCGGTAAGGACAGCCAGTTCGGCA
>JASIBM010000671.1 GCA_030045175.1 Streptosporangiaceae bacterium
AACCGGGCCATCGGCGAGCACCTGGTCATCAGCGTCGCCACGGTGGCGCGGCATGTCGCCAACATCTTCGCCAAGCTGGGCCTCACATCCCGTGCCCAGGTGGCCGCGTGGGTAGCCAGCAGCCAGCAAGCCAGCAGCCAGCAAGACGGCAGCCAGCAAGACGGCACCGCGCAGGCCGGCACCGCGCAAGACGGCCATGACGGCGTCCAGGATGGCACTATGTAGCAAGGCCCGCCTCGGCCCCTACATAGTGGCCGGGGACGATCTACATATCCGGCTGCATATTTCTGACGATGCGGCAATCGCGCCAGGCCTCTAGCCTCCTCGTGAAGGCTCACCGCCGAGGAAGGCACGCCCGATGTCGAAACTGGACGATCTCATCGCCGAGGTGTCGGTGACGAGGTGGCTGGTTTCCGTCGCTGCCGGGCGAGGCGAGCTGACCGCCCTGATCGGCGGCGCCTGGTCCGACGAGTGGCCTGGCGGCGAGCTCTGCAGCTACTCGGGATTCGCCGCCGCCGTCCAGGCCGCCGCGGCGGGCCTGACCTGGCGTGGCTTGCGACCAGGCGACGTGGTCGGCGTCATGGTCCCCGACGCCTCCGCGTTCGCCCTGGGCGTGCACGCGGTGCGCGCCGCAGGAGGCGTGCCATCGCCGGTAGACACCGGCCTGTGCGCCGCCGAGACCGCCGGCCAGCTCGCCGAGAGCGGGGCTCGCATGATCATTACCGCACCGGAGCTCGCGGATGCCTCGCTCGCGGCGGCGGAACGGTCCTGGGTGCGCCAGGTCTTCTCATTCGGCGATGCCCCCGGCGCGACTAGGTTCGCCGAGCTGCTGGGGTTCGACACGATCCGACCGTCCAGGGGCCGGCCGGATGATGTCGCGCTCTTGCCGTTCCGCCGCGGCCAGGACCGCAGGCTGCGGCCGGCGCCCGTGACTCACGCCGAGCTGACCCGCCAGCTCTGCGACGTCGACCAGCAGGCCGGGATCACCGGCGGTGACGTGGTGCTTGCGACGCCGCCAGCCGGGGACGGGCTGGCCTACGCGATGCTGATCGACAACGCGCTGCTGCGCGGCGCGACGATCGTCGCCACGCCGACCGCAGAACTCGGCGCCACGGCGGCCGCGCGTGGCGCCACGGTCGTCATCGCTCCGCAGGCCCTCGCCACGGACGTGCCCCCTGCCGTCCGGCTGCTGCCTGTCGGGTAACTGGGTTTGCTCCGAGGGGGATAGCGCCTGCCGGCCGCCGCTAGCGGCGGCCGGCAGGACCGCGACAGCCGATCGGACAGCGCCGGGCCCAGGCGCCTCAGACGTCGGGCGGGCGACCCTCGTAGGGAGTGCTGAGCACCACCGTGGTCCGGGTCGAGACGCTGGCCACCGCCCGGATCTCCTGAAGCAGTTCCTCAAGCGCGGCGGGCGAGGCCACCCGCACCTTGAGTATGTAATTCTCGTCGCCAGCCACGCTGTGGCAGGCCTCGATGGCCTTCAGGTGGGCAAGCCGGTCCGGGGCGTCATCTGGCGCTGCCGGGTCGAAGGGCTTGATCGAGACGAACGCGGTCAGCGCGAGCCCAGCCTGCTGCGCGTCGATGATCGCGCTGTAGCCGCGGATGAGGCCCCGCTCCTCGAGCCTGCGAACCCGCTGCTGCACGGCAGACACCGACAGGCCGGTCTGCCTGGCGAGCTCGGTGAAGCTCAGCCTTCCGTCGGTGGCAAGCGACGACAAGATCTTGCGGTTAGTATCGTCCACCCCGATCCGCCTCGCTCGTCATCAGGCCGGCACTGAGACGAGCTCGCGGGTCGCCGTGTTGAGCCGTTGCGCGCCGGAGTCGGTGCAGACCACGATGTCCTCGATCCGGGCCCCGTGCGGCCCTGGATAGATGCCAGGCTCGATCGAGAAGGCGTGGCCAGGCATCAGCGGCTCGGCGTTCCCCGCGACGATGTAGGGATCCTCGTGCGTCTCGAGCCCGATCCCGTGCCCGGTCCGGTGCACGAAGTACGCGCCGAAGCCCGCGGCGGTGATCGGCTCGCGGGCCGCGGCGTCGACAGACTCGGCCCTGACGCCCGGCCTGACCGCGGCGCAAGCGGCCTCTTGCGCGTCCTTGAGCACCTGGTAGTAGGCGAGGAACTCGGCGGGCGGCGTCCCTACCGCATATGTCCTCGTGCAGTCCGAGCAGTAACCGCTCGGCATGGTGCCGCCGATGTCCACGACGACCGTGTCGCCGTCGCGCAGCACCCGGTCGGCGGCGGTGTGATGCGGGCTCGCCGCGTTCGGCCCCGAGGCCACGATCGCGAAGTCGACCCGGCTGTGCCCTTCGGCCAGGATCGCGTCGGTGATGTCGGCGGCGAGCTGACGCTCGGTCCGGCCAGGCCGGAGCCAGCCGGGCACCTGGGCGTGCACCCGGTCGATCGCCCGCGCGGCCTCGGCGAGCGCCTCGACCTCGGCCGGCGACTTGCGCGCCCGCAGCGGGCCGAGCGCCCGGCTGGCCAGCTCCTGCCTCGCGCCAGGCAAGGCCGCCTGGAACCTGAGCACCATCAGCGCCCACATCCGGTCCGCCAGGCCGACGGCGGCGGGGGCGCCAAGCCGGCCGGCCACGATGGCGTACGGGTCCTCGGTCTCGTCCCACCCGATCAGGTCGATGCCGATCTGCCCGGCGGGCGAGGCCTGCGCGGCCGGCACCTCAAGCCGCGGCACGACCAGGAAGGGCTCCCCGCTCGCCGGGATGGCCAGGCAGGTCAGCCGTTCGAGCGCGTGGGCGTCGTAGCCCACCACGTAGCGCAGGTCCGGGCCGGGCGTCAGCAGCAGCGCGTCAAGTCCGGCCCGGCCGGCCGCAGCCGCGGCGTCGGCCAGCCGCGACGCCGGGTACAGGTCAGGCATGGTGATATTCCTCTCGTTGACCGCGGCGACGACCAGCCTCACGTCGTGCATTCTCCCCCACGTCGTGCATTCTCCCCCACCCCAGCCGTGACGGCACCCCGATCCGGGCTAGACAGCGGCCTGCCTCGTGCATCACTATGGGTGAACTTACCATCACGAAATGTGAGTACCCATGATCGCTGAGGCACCGATAAGCGCGATTGCTGTTCCTGCCCAGGCATCGCCGGCCACGACGCCGGCCCGGCTGGCCGGGTCCCTTGCGACGCACTCCAAGCTCGCCGCCGAGCTTGCCCAGGAGCGCCATACCGCGCTGGAGTTGCAGCGCGCCATCCTCCCGCTGCATGACGAGCCCTTCGACCTGGCCGGACTGCGCGTCGCGGCGCGCTACCTGCCCGCGTCGCGCGCCAGCAGGGTCGGCGGCGACTGGTACATCACCGCCGACATGCCCGACGGCACGGTCCTGATCGCGATCGGGGACGTCGGCGGCCACGGCCTCGCGGCCGCGGCGGGGATGGCCCGGCTGCGCGGCGCGCTGGCCGGCCTGGCGTTCACCGGCGAGCCCCCGGACCGGCTTGTCGGCTGGCTCAACGACCTGGTCTGGCATGTCGCGGCCGAGCACACAGCCACTGTGATCGTCGGCTTCTTCGATCCCGGCACCCGGGTGCTCACCTGGGCGCAGGCCGGTCACCCGCCGCCGGTTCTCGCCCGGGCCGGCCGGGCGATGCCGCTCGATCCGCCGCGCGGCATAGTGCTCGGCGCGGGCAAGGAACGCTATGAGGTCGCCACCGCGCCGCTCCAGCCAGGGGACCTGTTGCTGCTGTACACCGACGGCCTGGTCGAGCGGCGCGACTGCGGTGTGGACGACGGCGTCGCGAGCCTGGTGAGCGCCGTGCGCGGAGCGCGCGAGCCAGAGCGGGCGATCTCGGCGGCGCTCAGCGCGTGCGACTGCGCGGACACAGATGACGATGCCTGCGTGGTCGCCCTGGCCGTCCGGTGAGCGGCTATGCCGGGGACTGAGCCTGGGCGTCGAGGCCCGCGAACAGATCTATGCCCTGGCCGGCCGCGTGCGCGGTGAGTAGCCTGCTGACGATTTCCGGCAGCACATCGCGGTCTGATCGGGGCAAGAGCTCGAGCATTGCCAGCACGTCCGCGCTGAAGCCGGCCGAGGCGCGGGACACCAGCGACCGGCCGTCGTCGGTCAGGCCGACCAGAACGGCGCGCCTGTCCTGCGTCGAGGGAATGCGCGCCACCAGGCCGCGGCGCTCGGCCCGGTCGACCAGCCCGCTGATGCTTGACTTGTCGAGCCCGAGCAGCCTGGCCAGCTCGTTCATGGTCGGCTTCCGGTCGCGCAGCACGCCGAGCAGGCGGGCCTGGGTGGCCGAGAGATCGTGATCTGCTGCCCGGCGCTCGAGGATGCCGTGGATGACGAACGCAAGCTGAGCTAGCCCGTCCACGATGCCGATGCGCCCGGGTGCCGCCGAAGCGGACTGTCCTGCCGGTCTCGGTGCCATGCGCGAAGTGTACTTGACTTAGTACGTGGCACCAACTACTTTGGTACGTGGCGCAAACTAAATCGGTGGCGCGCGAGAGGAGACGGGGATGGACAAGATGAACGCGGCGGTGGTCACCTCGTTCCGCGAGCCACCGCGCTACCGGCCGTTCGACGTTCCGCGGCCGAGCGCCGACGAGGAGATGCTGGTCGACGTCCTCGCCGTCGGCCTGCACCCGCGGGTCAGATCCGGTGCCGCAGGAGCGCACTACACGAGCACTGGCACGCTGCCCATGATCCCCGGCATCGACGCGGTCGGACAGCGCCCGGACGGCAAGCGGATCTACTTCCTGGCCGGCGACGACGTCATCGGCACCATGGCAGACAAGGCCGTCGCCGACGCTCGCCGCGCCGTCCCG
>JASIBM010000672.1 GCA_030045175.1 Streptosporangiaceae bacterium
ACGGGCATCATCGCCCTTGCCGCGCCAATCGCCGCTCAGGCGGCGACCACGCCCGTCGCGCAGTTGTCGCTGGCCAACAGCCAGATCGAGAACGGCGCTACCGCCAGGCTGACGTACTCGACGGCCGGGTTGCCTGCTGGATCGGTCACGGACCTCCAGGCGCGCAAGTCCGGCGCGGCCTGGCGGACGGTTGACCAGAGCCTCGGCCAGTCCGGCGTGATCACGGCGCCGAGCTCGCCTACTGGTCAATACCAGTTCAGGCTGCTCGTCACCGACGCAGGCCAGCAGGTAGTGGTCTCGCGGACCGTGAACCTGACCGTCCTGGCGCCCGCCAGCAGTGGCTCGTCGTCGTTCTCGTGGTCGTCGGTATTCAACTCGGTGGCCGACGGAGCGCTTGGGGCAGCGGCTGGATCGTTGTTCAGCTGGCTGCTCGGACTGCTCTAGTGGTACAGGTGGGGTCGGCCATGACCGACCCCACCTGTACCACCCTGGACAAGCCCAGGCACGAGCGAACTGACCGCTCCAGCGAAGTTGGCTGGCGTACCAGGTCATCGGCCCTGCCCGTTTCCGTCGAGGTGTCTAACCTCAGCTTCGTGCGGGGCTCTACCGAATCTCTTCCGTCAGTGGCCTGGCAGCAGGGTGGGGCTCATGCTGTCGCGAAGGCGATTAGCCTTGCTTGCCGGGGACCTTCGGGGTGTCGTGGTGCGCCTTGCGGGTGATCTTGCTGCCGAGCCACACCAGCGGGTCGTACTTGCGGCCGACCACGCGCTCCTTGAGCGGGATCAGCGCGTTGTCGGTGATGTGGATGTTCTCCGGGCAGACCTCGGTGCAGCACTTGGTGATGTTGCACATGCCAAGGCCGAAGTCGTCCTGCGCGATCTCGCGGCGGTCGGCGGTGTCGGCCGGGTGCATCTCGAGCTCGGCGATCCGCATCAGGAACCTGGGCCCGGCGTAGGCCGGCATGTTCTCCTCGTGATCGCGGATCACATGGCAGACGTTCTGGCACAGGAAGCACTCGATGCACTTGCGGAATTCCTGCGACCGCTGGACGTCGACCTGTTGCATGCGGAATTCACCGAGGCCGACCGCCGGGTCGGGCGTGAACGACGGGATCTGGCGCGCCTTCTCGAAGTTGAACGACACGTCGGTGACCAGGTCGCGGATCACCGGGAAGGTCCGCATCGGCGTGACCGTGATGACCTGCTCCGGGTCGAACAGCGACATCCTGGTCATGCAGGCCAGGCGCGGGCGGCCGTTGATCTCCATCGAGCATGAGCCGCACTTGCCTGCCTTGCAGTTCCAGCGCACGGCCAGGTCGCCGGCCTGGGTGGCCTGGAGCCTGTGCAGGAGGTCGAGCACGACCTCGCCGTCGTTGGACTCGACCTCGTAGTCGACGAGCTCACCCTGGCCGGCGTCGCCGCGCCAGATCCGCAGCGTTACCTTGGTGCTCATTATTTCTGGGTCTCCTCGCTGGCGGGGGCATCCGTTGCCGGGCTCTCCTCGGGGGGCAGCTCTTCCTCGGTCAGGTATTTCTTCAGCTCGGCGCGGTCGAAGAGCGCGAGCAGGTCTGGCCGCATCGGCTGCATCGGCTGCCTGGTCAGCGTCACCCGGTCACCGTCGAGCGAGCAGGCCAGGTTCACCTTGCGCCACTGCGGCGACATGATGGGGTAGTCATCGCGCGTGTGGCCGCCGCGGCTCTCGGTGCGCTCGAGCGCCGCCTGAGCGACGCACTCGGCCATCAGCATGATGTTGCGCAGGTCCAGGGCCAGGTGCCAGCCGGGGTTGTAGGCCGGCCCGCCGTCGGCATGGACCTGCGCGGCCCGTTCCTTCAGCTTCTCGATCTCGGCCAGGGCGGACTTGATCTCGTCTTCCTTGCGGATGATGCCGACCAGGCTGCTCATCGTGTCCTGGACCTCGGCGTGCACGGTGTACGGGTTCTCGCCGACGGTGCGCTGCAGCGGCGCGAGCGCCTCGGCGCGGGCGGCTTCGGCGTCCGCCTCGCTCGCCGTCGGGCGCTTGCCCTTGCCCGCGTCGAGCGCGCTGACGTACTCGACCGCGCCCTTGCCCGCCCTTCGGCCGAAGACCAGCAGGTCAGACAGGGAGTTGCCGCCCAGCCGGTTGGAGCCGTGCATGCCGCCGCTGACCTCGCCGGCCGCGAACAGGCCTGGCACGCAGGACTCGCCGGTGTCCGGATCCACCTCGACGCCGCCCATCACGTAGTGCTGGGCAGGCCCGACCTCCATCGGCTCCTTGGTGATGTCGACGTCGGCGAGCTCCTTGAACTGGTGGTACATGGACGGCAGCCGCCGCAGGATCTCCTCGGCAGGCAGCCGGGACGCGATGTCGAGGAAGACCCCGCCGTGCGGTGAGCCGCGGCCGGCCTTGACCTCCGCGTTGTTGGCCCTGGCGACCTCGTCGCGAGGAAGTAGCTCGGGCGGGCGGCGGTTGTGGTCAGGGTCGGCGTACCAGCGGTCGGCCTCTTCCTCGGAATCGGCGTACTTGTCGCGGAACACGTCAGGCACGTAATCGAACATGAACCGGCGGCCCTCGGAGTTGCGCAGCACGCCGCCGTCGCCGCGCACCGACTCGGTGACGAGCAGGCCGCGCACCGACAGCGGCCACACCATGTGGGTCGGGTGGAACTGGACGAACTCCATGTTGATCAGCTTGGCGCCGGCCAGCAGGGCGAGCGCGTGACCGTCGCCGGTGTACTCCCAGGAGTTCGACGTGACCTTGAAGGTCTTGCCGATCCCGCCGGTGGCCAGGACCACCGCGGGCGCCTCGAACAAGACGAACTTGCCGGTTTCCCGGATGTAAGCGAACGCGCCCGCGATCGTGCTGGCGACCGGCGGCATCGGCAAGACGTTCAAGGTCACCTCGAACTCCTGGGAGTACACCGGCGACGGGCACGCGCTGGCGC
>JASIBM010000673.1 GCA_030045175.1 Streptosporangiaceae bacterium
GTCGAGGGCCGCCTGCACCTGGCGGCCTACGCCCTCGGCGCGAGCGCCTCGGGGATGACGTTCATCGACTCGGAGTTGCCCGGGCTGCTCGGCGAGGCCGACGTCGCGGGACTGCTCTTCACCTGTGTTGGCGTCCCCGAGTACGCCTCGCGCGCCGGCGGCGCGCCAGGAACCCCGGTGCGGGTGGGCCAAGTCGCGCCCAGGCGCGCCTGAGTTTCCGGCTCAGCCGGGTGGCGGCGTCCACCAGCTTCGCTCGGCAAGGTACTTCACCAGGCCGGGAAGGCCGAAGTAATCAACGCGGCCCTGGTACCGCATGCCCGCCTTCTCCATGACCCGCCACGATCCGACGTTCTGCGGCAGCGCGACCGCCATCACGCGGTCGAGCCCGATCGGCCCGAGCGCGTGGGCGAGCACTGCGAGCGCGGCCTCCGTGGCGTACCCCTTGTTCCAGGATGCCTTCCTGAAGTGATATGCCAGGTCAACCTCCGGCCCGTTGCCCTCGTCGACCGGACGGATGCCACACTGTCCGACGAACGCCCCGGTCGCCTTCTCGTCCACGGCCCACATGGCGTAGCCGACCTCGCGCTCCATCTCATGCCGTGCCTCGATGACGCCCTGGAAGCTGTCCAGCGTCCTGGGCGGCCCGGCCG
This sequence comes from Streptosporangiaceae bacterium, assembly GCA_030045175.1. Taxonomy (GTDB): domain Bacteria; phylum Actinomycetota; class Actinomycetes; order Streptosporangiales; family Streptosporangiaceae; genus Chersky-822. The sequence goes on from JASIBM010000673.1 coordinate 651, forward strand.
GCAGGAACCGGCCGAACTCCGGCTCGCTGACCATGGTGAACCACGGGTCGGCGTCGCGTGCCTCGAAGGTGCGGATGACCAGGCGTGGCGTCTCAAGCCGGGTGTTCACCAGCGCACTCTAGCAACGGGACCAAGGATTGGCCGGCCGGAGGTCCTTCGGTCTTGCTATTTCCGGGTCTTTGCACTCATTGACGGAACAGTTTCCGTGTTACGGTGCCGCTTAGTAGGCACACGTCGCGGCCCGCCGTCGTGCGGTGCTGCCCGTCCATCAGGCCACAAGGGCGTGGAAGTTGAGGCGAGGGTGAACGACTACATCCAATCCGTGCTGAGCGAGGTCCGGGCCAAGAATCAGGGTGAGAGCGAGTTCTTGCAGGCTGTCCACGAGGTGTACAGCACTCTCGGCCCGGTGATCGAGCGGCACCCTGAGTACCGGGCCGCAAGGATACTCGAGCAGATGGCCGAGCCAGAGCGCGTGGTCATCTTCAAGGTCCCGTGGGTTGACGACTCCGGCGAAGTCCGGGTCAACCGCGGCATCCGGGTGCAGATGAACAGCGCCATCGGTCCCTACAAGGGCGGTCTGCGGTTCCACCCGAGCGTTCGCCTCGGTCTGCTCAAGTTCCTGGCCTTTGAGCAGGTCTACAAGAACGCCCTGACCACGCTGCCGATGGGCGGTGGCAAGGGCGGGTCGGACTTCGACCCAAAGGGCAAGAGCGACGCCGAGGTCAGGCGGTTCTGCCAGTCGTTCATGACCGAGCTTTACCGGCATATCGGTCAATTCTCGGACATCCCGGCCGGGGACATCGGTGTCGGCAGCCGCGAGATCGGGTACCTGTTCGGGCAGTACAAGCGCATCACAGGCGAGTTCGCGGCCGGCGTCATCACCGGGAAGGGCCACGGCTGGGGCGGATCGCAGATCCGGCCCGAGGCGACCGGCTATGGCTCGGTCTACTTCGCGCAGGAGATGCTCGCCACCCGCGACGACTCACTGAGCGGCAAGACCTGCCTGATCTCAGGCAGCGGGAACGTCGCCCAGTACACGGCCGAGGCACTGATCAAGCTCGGCGCCAAGCCGGTCACGTTGTCGGACTCGAGCGGCTTCATCTACGACAAGGATGGCATCGACGGCGAGAAGCTGGCCTGGGTGATGGACCTGAAGAACAAGCGGCGCGGCAGGATCGCCGAGTACGCCGAGCAGTTCCCCGGCGCGACGTACGCGCCGTCCGGCGCGCCCGATCACAACCCGCTCTGGGACATCCCGGCGGACTGCGCGTTCCCCAGCGCGACCCAGAACGAGATCAGCGGCAAGGATGCCGCGAACCTGCTCTCCAACGGGGTAATCGCGGTGGCCGAGGGAGCCAACATGCCGACCAGTCCGGAGGGGGTCGAGCTCTTGCTCGGCGCCGGCGTCCTGTACGGGCCGGGCAAGGCGGCCAACGCCGGCGGCGTGGCGGTGTCCGGCCTGGAGATGTCCCAGGCGAGCCAGCGCCAGCAGTGGAGCCGCGAGCAGGTTGATGAGGAGCTTCGCGGCATCATGCGGGCGATCCACGAGCAGGCGTGGTCGGCGGCGCAGGAGTACGGTCACCCAGGGAACTACCTAATGGGAGCCAACATCGCCGGGTTCCGCAAGGTCGCCGACGCGATGCTGGATGAGTCGGCGGTCTGACGGAATTTCCGCACGAAGCCATAGGAAATATGCGCGAGCCCACCATCACGGCCTTGTTAGGCAATGCCGAACATGAAGATTGCGGGTAACTTTGCCGGTCAGATCACATGGACATCACTCGAGTTACCGCCTAGGTTCACAATAGTTGCGGGCCCCCTGCCGCTCCTCCCCGCGCTGCAGGGCGTGCTCGCTACGCTGGGGCGCGTCCGCCTGGGCGCGCCCCAGCCGGGCTTCGGTGCGACGGAGGCGATGATGCCGGAGCAGCCGCGAATGACCGTGACCGGCGTTGTGCTCGGAGCGCCAGACGCGCAGGAGCTTGCCGGGTTCTATCACCGCCTCCTCGGCTGGCAATTCGTCGCGGACGAACCCGGCTGGGCCAAGCTCGAGTCCCCGGATGGCGGTCCGGGCCTGTCGTTCCAAGATGAATCCGGCTACGTCAGGCCGGCCTGGCCCGCTGGTCCCGGCGACCAGCAGATGATGGTGCACCTGGACATCAAGGTGGACGACCTCGACGAGGCAGGGGCGCACGCGATCGCTGCGGGCGCGGATCTCGCCACGTTCCAGCCGCAAGATGATGTTCGCGTCTACCTGGATCCGGACGGGCATCCGTTCTGCCTGTGGATCATCTCGCCAGATTGAGCCGGTGCCCGGCTTGGCTCGGGGTTCTGATAGCCCGCCCGCAAGACCTGCCCGCAGCCGGCCGCCCGGGGTGTGGTTATCTGTCTGGATGGCCAACACTTCCCCACGCGCTCTCCTGCGCGGTGAGCAAACTCTCTATGGCGGCTGGATCACCGTCCCCGATGTGATATCGGCCGGCGCGATGGCATCATCTGGCCTGGACTATGTCGTGATCGACCTGCAGCACGGCGGTGCCACCGAACGGGATCTGCCGGCCCTGACCACGACCATCAAGAACGCGGGCCCGTTCCCTGTCGGCCGGGTCAGGTACGCGCACCCGGCCGACATCTGCCGCGCGCTCGACCTGGGATGCGCCGGCGTGATCGTGCCCAACGTCGAGTCGGCCGAGCAGGCGGCCAGCGTCGTCGGCGCGTGCCACCACCCGCCCGCCGGATACCGGTCAGCTGGCGGGGTGCTGGCCAGCGCCGACGGCCCTTTCTGCGTGGTCATGGTCGAATCCAAGGCGGCGATGGCCGACCTCGACGCGACCCTCGCTGTCGACGGGGTGGACGGCATCTACGTCGGCCCGAGGGACCTGTCCTACTCGCTCGGCTGTGAGCTCAACCCGAACGACCCGGTGCTGCGGGCCGCGCTCGAGCGCATCTGGGCAGCCTGCGCCGCCGCGGGCAAGCCGGTCGGCGTGCACTCAGCGGACGGCGCGACCGCCAGGCTCTACCGGGAGAACGGGTGCAGGCTCGTCAACGTCGTGTCCGACGTGCTCGCCGTGGCCAGGGGCACCGCCGCCGAGCTGGCCACTGCCCGCGGGTAGGCGGCAGGCAGCCCGGAGCTCGTCGATGACCGGATCACCGGCGGCACAATTAGAGACATGACTGAGCAGCATCCGCATCCCGATGCGGCGGGCGGCGAGTTCGCCGAGCACGCGGAGCGCGCGCGGTTCGCCGAGTTCGCTGACCAGGCCGAGTTCGCCGAGTTCGCCGGGTACGCGCAGAACGCGGAGTACGCCGACGCGGCGACGTCGGCCGCAGCAGCGGCAGCACCAGGGCGCGAGCACGCCCCGTACGAGCAGGCACTGTACGCGCACGGCTCGCACCCGCACGGGCACGCCGACGCCGACGGGCAGCAAGACCTGCAGTGGCGAAGGGAGATGCTGCAGCTGATCGACCACGCCGCGAGCCGCCTCCAGGCGGCCAGCAGAAGCAGGCTGCACCGCCAGGACAAGCCCGAGCCGCGCTGGCCGGTCTCCACCGCCGTGATCGCCGCCATCGTGCTCCAGTGGGTGCTGCCGCAGAAGCTGATCTTCGGCACCGACGTGCACTACGTCCTGCTTGGCATGGAATGCGCGTTGCTGCTCGGCCTGTTCGCCGCGAACCCGCTGCGGATCGAGAAGCGGTCCAGGCCGATCAGGACGGCGAGCATCGCGCTGATCGTGCTGATCTCGGCGGCCAACGCCGCGTCCGCAGGGCTGCTCGTGCGCGCGATCATCACCAATCAGCTCGGCCCCAAGGACGCCGCGATCCGCCTGCTGCTCGCGGGCGCCGCGATCTGGGGCACGAACGTGATCGCGTTCGCGCTGTGGTACTGGGAGTTCGACCGGGGCGGGCCTGTGAGCAGGCTCGAGGGCAGGTCGCCGTACCCGGACCTGATGTTCCCCCAGATGACCGCGCCGGAGCTGACGCCGCGGGGGTGGGGCCCCCGCTTCGTCGACTACCTCTACCTGTCGTTCACCAACGCGACGGCGTTCAGCCCGACCGACGTGATGCCGCTAGCCCGGTGGGCGAAGCTGACGATGCTCTTCCAGTCGGCGATCTCGCTGCTGCTCGGGGCCCTCGTTATCGCCCGTGCCGTAAACATCCTGCCTTGACCCAGCGGACCTTCCCTTAAGTTACCCACCAGTAGTATGGTAAGTAGTTACTTGCGGGTAACATGGCGGGTCTCAGCGGGAGGCGGACATGGCGCACTTTAAGGGCAACCTGCGCGACATCGAGTTCAACCTGTTCGAGGTGCTGAACAGGCAGGAGCTGCTCGGCTCCGATCCGCACGCCGACCTGGACGAGCAGACCGCCCGAGGCATCCTGGCGGAGGTCAGTCGCCTGGCGGCCGGCCCGCTGGCCGAGTCGTTCGTCGACGGTGACCGGCACCCGCCGGTGTTCGACCCCGCGACGCACTCGGTCACGATGCCCGCCGCGTTCACGAAGTCCTTCCGCGCGTGGATGGATGCCGAGTGGTTCCGGCTGGAGCTGCCAGAAGGGCTGGGCGGCACGGCCGCGCCCCGCTCGCTCTGCTGGGCGGTCGCCGAGCTGGTGCTCGGGGCGAACCCCGCCATCTGGATGTATTCGAGCGGGGCCGCGTTCGCCAAGGCGCTGTACCTGTTCGGCACGCCGGAGCAAAGGCGGTTCGCGCGGCTCGCCGTCGACCGGGGCTGGACGGCGACCATGGTGCTCACCGAGGCCGACGCGGGCTCCGACGTGGGCGCGGGCCGGACCAAGGCGATCAGGCAGCCGGACGGCACCTGGCACATCGAGGGCGTGAAGCGGTTCATCACGAGCGCCGAGCACGACATGGCTGAGAACATCTTCCACTTGGTGCTCGCCAGGCCCGAGGGGGCCGGGCCTGGCACCAAGGGCCTGTCGATGTTCCTCGTGCCCAAGTTCCTTGTCGGCCCGGACGGCCAGCTCGGCGAGCGCAACGGGGTGTACGCGACGAACGTCGAGCACAAGATGGGCCTGAAGGTATCCACCACCTGCGAGCTCACCCTTGGCGCCGAGCACCCGGCCATCGGCACGCTGGTGGGTGACGTGCACGACGGCATCAGGCAGATGTTCATGATCATCGAGCACGCCCGGATGATGGTGGGCACGAAGGCGATGGCGGCGCTGTCGACCGGTTACCTGAACGCGCTTGACTACGCCAAGACCCGGGTGCAGGGCGGCGAGCTGGCTAACATGGCCGACAAGGCCGCCCCGAGGGTCACGATCACGCACCACCCGGACGTCCGCCGGATGCTGATGCTGCAGAAGGCGTATGCGGAGGGCATGCGCGCGCTGATCCTGTACACGGCCACCTTCCAGGACGCCGAGCAGATCGCGCAGGCGCGCGGTGCCAGCGACGAGCACGCCGTGGCCATGAACGACCTGCTGCTCCCCATCGTCAAGGGACTCGGCTCGGAGCGCGCCTACGAGATGCTCACGCTCTCGCTCCAGACCCTCGGCGGCTCCGGGTACCTGCAGGACTACCCCATCGAGCAGTACATCAGGGACTCCAAGATCGACAGCCTGTACGAGGGCACCACCGCGATCCAGGGCATTGACCTGTACTTCCGTAAGATCGCGCGCAACCAGGGCAAGGCACTCGGCCACCTGCTCGGCGAGATCAGGAAGACGGCCACGGCTGAGGAGGGCAACGGCAGGCTCAAGAAGGAACGGGCCGCGCTCGCGGCCGCCGCCGACGACGTAGCGGCGATCGTCACCGCGATGAACGGATACGCGGGGGCGAGCCTCCGCCAGCCGAGCGAGATCAACCGGGTGGGGCTGAACACCACCAGGCTGCTGCTCGCGCTCGGCGACCTGATCGTCGGCTGGCTGCTGGTCAGGCAGGCGGAGGTCGCGACCAGCGCGCTCGACAGGCACCCCGCCGACGGCGCCCCTGACCACTCCTTCTACCTGGGGAAGATCGCCGCCGCGCGGTTCTTCGCCGAGACGGTGCTGCCGCGCCTCGCCACCGAGCGCACGATCGCCGAGTCAACCTCACTCGACCTGATGGACCTGCCAGAAGCCGCCTTCTGACCGCGCCGCCCGGTTCGCTGACCGAATAGCCCGTTTTGCCGCTCGCGCCCGCTCGCACCAAACAGCAACGTGGAGCCCTTGCTGTCGTCAGAACAGCAGCAAGGGCCCCACGTTGTCCTCCCAGGGCGTGTGCCGCAGGCTCCCGCCTAGTCGGGAACCTCGAGGTGGACGGTCATCCGCTCCTTGGTCAGGGGGCGGGTGATCCTGGAGACCACGTCCTGGTGCGCGGGGTGGTCCCGGTAGGCGAAGTAGGCGTCCGCGTCGTCGAAATCCGCGATGATCGCGAAGTCCGCGTTCCCCTCGACCAGTCCCGCGTCGTGGCCGAACCGGAATTCCCGCAACCCTCGCATCAGCGGCGGCAGCGTGGCGACCTCAGCCTCAACCGCGCGCCGCTGCTCGTCGGTCGTCCCGTCGACCCACCGGAAAGTCACGATATGCCGGTACACCAATTCGCCTCCTCGGTCTTGAGCGCGGATCGTGACCAGGTCAGGACCATGCCAGCATGCGCAGCGGGTCGGTCAGCATGGCGCCCACGTCCCTGAGCACCGCGGAGCCCAGGTCGCCGTCGACGATCCTGTGGTCGAACGACAACGCCAGAGTGCACACCTTGCGGACGGCTAGCTGCCCCTCGTGTACCCACGGCGCGTCCTTCACCTGGCCGAAGGCCAGGATCCCCGCCTCGCCGGGGGTCAGGATCGGGGTGCCCGCGTCGACGCCGAAGATGCCCACGTTGGTGATCGTGATCGTCCCGCTCTGCAGGTCGGCCACCGTGGTCTTGCCGGCCCTGGCGGTCTCGGCGAGGTCGTTGACCGCCCGCGCCAGATCGGGCAGCGACAGCGCCTGGGCGTCCTTGATGTTAGGCACGACCAGGCCGCGGTCGGTGGCCGCGGCGATGCCCAGGTTCACGTAGCGCTTGACCACGATCTCCTGCGCGGCCTCGTCCCACGACGAATTGATCATCGGATGCCGCCCGGTGGCGATCAGCAGCGCCTTCGCCACCAGCAGCAACGGCGAGACCTTGATGCCATCGA
>JASIBM010000674.1 GCA_030045175.1 Streptosporangiaceae bacterium
AGGACCAGTTCGCCGAGCAGCGGCTGCCCACCATCAGCGAGCTGAACGCGGCGGCACCGGATACCCCGGTGATGGTGACCCACCTGTACCAGTCGGTGCTGCTGAACCGTGCCGCGCTGCGCGCGGCCGGGATCAACAGGGACACGCCAGAGATGCCAGGCGGGCAGATCGTCCGTGACCACGCCGGCCAGCCGACCGGGGTGCTGCTCGCCGCGCCCGCCGCCGGGTTGCTGTACGCGACGATCGGGAAGGCGCCGTTACTTGACGAGGCCGGCCAGCTCGAATCGACCCGGCACCTGCTGCACGAGCTGAACCGGTTCGGGCTTACCTCGGCCATCGACGCGGCGGGCGGGTTCCAGAGCTTCCCCCAGCACTACGCGGCGGTCACCCGGCTCGCCGAGCAGTCGGCGCTGTCGGTCCGGCTCGCCTATCACCTGTTCCCCCAGGTACCCGGCCAGGAACTCGACGACATCCGCCGCTGGATCGCCAGCGTGCGGCCGGGCGAGGGGGATGAGTGGCTGCGGCTCAACGGCGCCGGCGAGAACCTGGCCTGGTCCCCCGCCGACTTCGAGAACTTCGCCGAGCCCCGCCCCGAACTCGCCGACCACGCGGCAAGCGACCTGGAAGCCGCCGTCAGGCTCCTCGCCGAGAACGGCTGGCCGTTCCGGCTGCACGCCACCTACGACGAGACCATCCGCATGGATCTCGATGTGTTCGACAAGATCGGCGGCTTCCCGAACGGCCTGCGGTGGATACTCGACCACGCCGAGACCATCTCGCCACAGAGCATCGAACGGGTCGCTGCCCTGGGCGGCGCGATATCAGTCCAGCACCGCATGGTCTACCAGGGCCGGGCGTTCACTGAGCGATACGGGCCCGAGCGCGCCGCGGTCGCCCCGCCGATCCGCGCCATGCTGGACCGAGGCCTGACCGTGGCCGCGGGCACCGACGCGCCCCGCGTGTCCAGTTACAACCCGTGGATTGCGCTGGAGTGGCTGATCCGCGGCCGGACCATCGGCGGCCTGCAGCTGTACCGGCCCGACAACCTGCTAGACCGGGAGACCGCGCTGCGGTTGTATACCCACGCCGGGGCCGAGCTGACCGGCGAGGCCGACCGCAAGGGCATCCTCGCGCCTGGCTACCTCGCCGACCTGGCCATACTCTCCGACGACTACTTCACAGTCCCAGCCGAGGACATCTCCCGCATCGAGTCGCTGCTGACAGTTACCGGCGGCAAGGTCGTCTACTCAGCGGGGGACTACGAGGGCATCGCCGTGCCCCTGCCGCCGATCGCCCCGCAGTGGAGCCCGGTCGCCCACTATGGCGGCTACCACCAGCCCGCCGAGCCGGCCAGCCAGGCCGGCGCACGGCAGGCCAGGACACTCGCCGACGCGGCGACCGACTCCGAAGAACAGCGGCAATGGCGCGCAGCCCGCGACGGCGAACCCCAGACCCCGCTCGCCGACTCCTGCACCGCCTGGTGAGGAACCAGAATGTCAGCCCAATCCGTACCCCTACCGTCAACCAGCGAAAGGCAGTGAAACATGAATGACTACATCGGCCGGCCAGCCGGCCGGCGAGGCTTCCTCAAGGGCGCCGCAGTGGCCCTGACAGTCCCCGCCGCCCTCAGCCTCGTCGGCGGCTTCCCAGCCACCGCGCACGCAGACACGTCGAGCCTGCCGGACTACGCGCCCGTCCCGCCCGGGGCGCTAGGCCCCGCCGTGAACGCAGACGGCTACTTCGTCGGCAACATCGCCGGGAACCTGTACTGGGCCACGGACTCCTTCTACCAGTGCATGTTCCTCACCACGCTCGAGGGGGTCGTGCTCGTCGACGCGCCGCCGACGATCGGGAACAACCTGCTGCGCGCGATCCAGGCGGTCACCGCGGCGAACGGGCGCCCGAGCACGGTCACCCACATGATCTACTCCCACTCGCACGCCGACCACATCGGCGCATCAGTGCTGTTCGGGCCGGACGTGACTCGTATCGCGCACGCCAACACGGTCCCCCTGCTGGTCAGGGACGCCGACCCGAACCGTCCGCTGCCGAACGTGACGTTCGAGGACAGCTACGACCTGGAGGTCGGCGGGGAGTACCTGCGCCTGGATTACCACGGACCCAACCACGCCCCAGACAACATCTTCATCTACGCACCCGAGTACGCCACGCTCATGGCGGTCGACATCCTGTTCCCGGGCTGGGTGCCTTTCGACTACGTCGCGGTGTCCCAGGACATCCCCGACTGGATCACCGCGCAGAGCACCATCATGGACTACCCGTGGGAGACGCTCGTCGGCGGGCACCTCGGACGCCTCGGAGTCCGCGCCGACGGCCCCGTGCAGATCCAGTACATGGCTGACCTGGCCGCGAGCGTCAAGACCACGTACAGCTCCCTCGACCCGTCGCCCTACTTCGCCAACTACGGCCCCCAGGGCAACGCATGGGCGATCTTCAAGACGTTCCTGCTCGCGGTGGCCGAGACGGCAGCGGCGCCCGTGATCGCCAAGTACACGGGCGTGCTCGCCGCCGCCGACGTCTACACGGTCGACAACGCGTGGACGGTGCTGGAGTCACTGCGGATAGACAACGGCTTCCTCGGCCCGTTCGGCATCCACCCCTGAGCCCCGCGGCGCTCGGCGCAGCGTTCCGCGCGGCTGTGCACGCGATGATCGCAGGCCGGGAGTGACGGGTGTCCTCCCGGCCTGCTCTGACGGGCACGGCACAATCAGCCCGGAGCGTCCCGCAGCCGATTGGCGATGCGGCGCAGCATGGCAAGCTCGCCCGGCTCAAGCCTGGAGATGACGAGCCTGCGCACCCCGTCGAAGTGCGTGTCCATCGCGTCGGCCAGCACCGACTCCCCGGCTGCGGTCAGCTCCGCTGTCACAGCCTGCAAGCCGGACTGGGAGACACGCCGCACCAGGCCGCGCTGCTCCAGCCGGATGATGAGCTTGGTCGCGCCGCCGCGGCTGACCAGCAGCCGGCTCGCCAGGTCCTTCATCCGGCACCGGCTGCCGGGCTGGATCCACAACTGGTACAGCGCGTCGAACTCGCTTATCGACATGCCCCGCATCTCGCGCAGCTCCGCGTCCAGCAAGGCCAGCATCCGGGCCTCCAGCTCCAGCATCCCGCGCCAGGCAAGAAGCTCATCCTCCGTCAGGTGCGGAACGGGGCGCTCTGCGCTCCCGGCCTCCCCAGTCCCATCCGCGAGCGTCGCATCTCCCACACCGCAACGGTAGCGAAGCCCCGCCGCAGCCCGACCCGCCGGTCATCGCTGCTCGGCAGCTCGCCGACACCCCGGGAGTCAGCTCGGCGGTTGGTTATCCTGCGGCGAAGGCAGGGCTGGTGCCTTCCATCACGCCTAGGCCCAGGTTGGTTCCGCCGCCGGTTGCGGGGGTGATCCACAAGGTTCCGGTGTTGGCCCGGAACGCGACCTCGTAGGCGCTGCCAGGCAGTGCCGTGATGGCTGGGCTTGTGGTGTCTGAGTCCATGCCCAAATTCAGGTCGAAACGATCACCAAAAGCGGTGTCAGTCCACAAGACTCCGGTGTTGGCTTGGAATGCGACATCGTAATAACCGCTGGGTGAGCCTCCGATGGATGGACTCGTGCCCGCCAGCATGCCCAGGTTCCGGTTGATCCCGGTGTTGCCACCGGTCGACAACGTAGTCCACAGGTTTCCGGTATTGGCCTGGAACGCCACCTCCCAGCCACCGCCGGCCTGGCCCACGATACTGGGACTGGTACCGGCCATCATGCCGAAGTTCGTGTTGTCCCCGCCATTGATTGGCGTGTACGTCCAGAGGTCTCCGGTGCTGGCCTGCCATGCAACGTCGTAGCTGCCTTCCAGCGGCGAGGCCCCGATGGCGGGGCTGGTACCTGCCGCCATGGGCACGGAGATGGTGAGCGGTCCAGCGGCCCCGACCATGCCTACATAGCCGGCGGTGGTCTGGACCGCCACCTCGTAGCCACCGCTGGCCAGGCCCGTGATGCTGGGGCTGGTGCCCGCCATCATGGCCAGGCCCAGATTTGTGGCGCCGCCGCCAGCCGATGATGTCACCCACAGGTCTCCGTCGGTGGAGTGGAACGCCACCTCATAGCCGCCGCCGGCCAGCGCCGCGATGCTGGGGCTGGTGCCTGCTGCCATGGCCAGGCCCAGATTCGTCCCGCCGCCGGTCCAAGGGGCGGTCCACAGATCCCCGTTGTCACCCTGGTATGCCAGTTCGGGTGTCTGGGGGATGTTGTCACCGGAGTAGACGCTGAAGTTTCCCTCCCCGGAGGCGCTGTTGGGACCCGTGGTGGCGACGATGGCCCCGTTGCTGTTGACCATGTTCACCGGAAGCGAGTTTGCTCCGTTCAGGCTCGAGTCGGAGAAGCTGACCGCGTCGAAGTACGGCAACGGAGTGACTTCGCCCCCGGAGGTAGCCGCCTCGGCGATGACCTCCGCGCTGGCGTTCTCCGCGCCTGCTGGTGCTGCGACCAGAATGTCCTCCGTCCATCCCTGCGTGCTGTCGCTCAGGTCCATGGCATACTCACCGTTGACGGCCGTGACGCTCGCGCTGATGCTGTCACCAGGGCTTACCGGCAGCGGGTATTCTTGGACCGAATTCGCCGGGTAGGTCTCCCACCACGCGAAGTACTGCGGCGATCCGCTCGTGCAGTCCACCCCGGTACCGGTCTGCTCGACCGTTGAGTCGCCCCAGCCGTCCAGGCCAACCCAGAACAACACGATGCCCGGCGTAGTGCAGGTCACCGAGGGTTCGGTCCACTGCGAGGCTACCGAGGTGTAAGCGCCATCACCGGCACCGCTGGCCTCGTAGCCGGACCATTCGCCGCTGGTCTGGGTCGTGGCCGTGGAGCGCAGGGACAGGCGAAGGTGAGACCGGTGCCCGGCCGGCACGGACAGCGCGTCGTGCCGCGGGCGGCTGATGGGCTGATGCTGCGCGGTGCCCGGAGGCACCGGGACCGCCCGCGCGGCGGTCATGCCCGCAGCCGCGACGCTCACCGCCAGAACGATGACAAACAGGAAACGGCGCGGGTGCTCCCGTCGCCGGCACGTGGCTACGAGGTCCACTGGCAGATGCTCAATGCTTGCGAGTATGGCGTTCCGCAGCTACGGCCAAGGCAGGCATGACGATTTGTTATGACACAGACCAAAGCGAGAATCCGCTGCCCTGGTGTGCGACGACCAGATTGCCCCCGCCGGGGCCTTGCGGCGCAGTGGCGAGGGCGGCAACCGAGCAGCTCAGCTGAGCGACCGTGGTGCTAGCTTCGGCCAGGCTCCGCACCAGAACCCGTCGGTCCGCACCGCCGCTGATCACCAGCCCGCTGGACAGCGCCGCCACCGCGTGCACCCCACCCTCGTGGCGCCCAAGCTCGGCAGGGCCGGCGTCAGGTTCGGCCAGGTCCCACAGCAACAGCCGCCCGTTCTCATCGCCGGTCACGATCCGCCCGTCAGCCAGCACCGCTGCCGCCCGCACGACGTCCTCGCAGCCCGGCAGCATGAGCGGGCCGCCGCCAGGATCGGCGGGATCCCAGATAAGCACCGCCCCGTCGAAGTCGCCCCAGCCGGTGACGACCCGCCCGTCAGCCAGCACCGCGACAGTCCTCAGGGTGGCTTCGTAGCTGCCCAATTCGACCGGGTCCTTGCCGGGCCGGGCCGGGTCCCAGACCAGCACCCGCCCTTGCTCACCGCCGCCGACTACCCGCCCGTCAGGCAAGACCGCCAGGGAGCCCACCCAGCCCTCACGGCGGCCCAGCTCGACCGGGCGCCTGCCGGGACGGCCCGGGTTCCAGATCAGCACCCGCCCTTGTTCGCCGTCTTCCCCGCTGGTGACCACCCGCCCGTCAGCCAGCACTGCCACTGACATCACATAACCCTCATGGCGGCCCAGTTCGACCGGGCCGATATCGGGTTGAGCTGGATCCCACAGCAACACCGGCCCGCGCCCGCCGGTGACGATCCTCCCGTCGGCCAGCAGCGCCACCGACCACACCGGAGCATGCTGCTGCGGTGAGATGCCTTCCCTGCCCCGGACCGAGATAGCAGCCCGGCCGGTGCCACGGTGGGCCGGATCCCAGAGCAGCACCCGCCCGTCGTCCCCGCCGCTGACCACCCTGCCGTCGGGCAGCACCGCAACGGCCCGGACCGAGCTATCGTGCCGGCCCAGCTCAGCCGGTTCACCATCAGGGGAATCTGGGTCCCACGCCAGGACCCGCCCGTCGTAACCGCCGCTGACCACCCTGCCGTCGGCCAGTACCGCCACCGATAGCGCCGGCCCGTCATGGTGGCCAAGCTTGGCCGGTCCGGAACCCGGATCACCCAGGTCCCACACCAGAACTTCCCATCTCGAGCCGGTGGCCAGCCGTCCGCCGGGCAGCACCGTCATCGCCCGCGCTACCCCGGCCCACTCGAACCGTTCCGCCTGAGCGGTACCAGGATGGGCTGGGTCCCACATCAGCATCCGGCCATCGTCCCCGCAGGCGACTACCCATCCGCTAGCCAGCACCGTCGCCGCCCGCAGCGAGCCTGAGTGGCGACCAAGGAGAACCGGGCCTGCCCCCGGGTCGCCCGGATCCCAGATCAGCAGCTCCCACAAGCCGGCGGTGACCAACCGCCCGTCGGCCAGCACCGCCATCGCAGTCACATCAGTCCCATGGCGGCCCAGCTCGGCCGGCTCGCTCCCGGGATAGCCCGGCTCCCAGAGCAGCACACGCCCGTCGCCGCCGCCGCTGGCCAATCGCCCGTCGGCCAGCACCGCCATCGCATTCACATCACTCGCATGGCGGCCCAGCTCAACACCGCCGGCCACGGGATCGTCCGGGGCCCATATCAGCAATCGCCCGTCATCGGCTCCGCTGACCACCCGCCCATCGGCCAGCACCGCAACCGACAGCACCCGGGCCTCGTGCCGGCCCAGTTCTGCGGCCAGCGCCGAGCTGGCCAG
>JASIBM010000675.1 GCA_030045175.1 Streptosporangiaceae bacterium
ACAGGGAGAGCGAGCGCGAGAGCCGGGGCGAGGCCGGCGGCCAGCAAGCGTGGCGTGCGGCGCGGCGCGCGCAATGGGGGCCTCCAGGAAGTCCGGGGCGCTTGTCAGGCGCCTTGTGCGATCCCGTCCAGCACGACGCAGCCGGGGAAATACATACCCCATTCTGTCGGCGTCAGGACTTATTGTCTCCTGATCCCACGCATTTATATGATTCTCCGTAGCGTCACCTGGTACAGTCCGCATCGCCGAGTGGACCTAACCGCGGCGTGGACGCGGCGTGACGCGGGAGGCAGCCGCATGAGACGGAACGCTGGAGCAAGGCTGGCCACGGGCGTTGCCGCGCTGGGGCTGGCCGTGTGGTCGGTGCTTGTGGGGGTGGCCGCGCCCGCGTCAGCCACTGTCACGTGCCCCACCGTCGACGCCATGACCGGGGTGGTGACGCCAGCGCCCGCCCCCAGCGTGAACTGGGCGGGCTGTGACCTCGATGGCGCGGTCATGACCGGCGCGGACCTGGCGGGCGCCGACCTGCAAGGGGCCAATCTCACCCAGGCGACGGCGTACAACGCCGACCTGGCGAACGCGAATCTGTCCGGCGCCACGCTGACACAGGCGAACCTGAGCGGCAACCTGTCCGGCGTGAATATGAGCTCGGCGGCCGTGCTTGATCTCGGCATCTCATCGGCGAATATGCAGTCAGCCGATCTGGAGAACCTGACCAGCGGCCTTGTCGACTTCACCGGGGTGTCTTTGCAGCAAGCTGACCTGCAAGGCGCCGACCTGGATAACTCACAGCTTCAATCGGATAACTTCTTCGGCGCTAGCCTCGCCAGCGTCACCGATTCCAGCACCTTCTGGAGCAAGGACATCTGCCCGAACGGCGCCAGTTCCGCGTACTACGCCGATGGTTGCCTGAGCGCGGTCGCCGTGAGCACGCCGTCGGCGACCCCGACGGTAACGTCCGGCACGGTCGGGGACAACGGCTGGTACACCTCCGCCGTGACGGTGACCTGGTACTGGGTGGACAGCAACAGCCTCGTCGCCGCCGAGTGCCCGGCCTCGACGAGCACCGCGACGCAGGGCGTCGCCGTCGTCATCTCGGCATCGTGCACCGACAGCGCGGGCAACGTCGGCCAAGGGTCCCTTACGGAGAAGATCGACACGACGCCGCCGGTCGTGACGATTACCGGCGTGACCAAGGGCGGCATCTACCCCTATGGCCTCGCGCCGCAGCCCCAGTGCCTGACGACCGATGCCTACTCCGGCGTCGCGGACAATGCCGTCACCGAGGTTCTCGGCGGCCGCCCGGACGGCACCGGGGTGCTGACCGTCGAGTGCGCTGACGCCACCGACGAGGCCGGCAACCAGGCCCCGCCGCTGTACGAGTCGTACCAGGTGGTCTACGCGTTCGGCGGCTTCATCTCCCCGCGGGTCGGTAGCACCCTGAGCGTGTCATCGCGCAAGATCGGCGTCCGGTTCGTCCTGACCAACGTGAGCGGGACGCCGATAGCCCCGGACGTGGCCGCTGCGCTGGCGTCGACCTATGACGTGCGCGCCACGTTGCGCGGGCCGGGCATCACGCCGGTTCCCGCGTCGTGCGCATGGAACACGACAGGCAACTACTTCCAGTGCGGCATCGTGATACCGCGGCACGTGCGGACAGGGCACAAGAACCCGTACTGGATCACCGTGACAGAGAACCTCGGCGGCGGGTACGTCACCGCGCCGGTCGACTACTACAGCCAGAACCCGGCGCCGTACTACTTCAAGTAGCGCTAACCCCAAGGATGGCGACGTGCGGCCCGCTAGCTCGCCGGGCACGCGCTGCTCAGGCTCGACCCGCCGAGGTCCGAGCAACTGATGAACGAGGTGTCGCGTAGCTGGGCTGCCACGGGCTTGCTCATCAGGAAGTCGATGACGTCGGCCTCCAGGCCGCCGGGAATGCCATTCGTGTAAAGATACTCGGTCGCGTAAAACGGGTACTCGCCATTTAGGGTGTTGAGGCGGGTTGGCTCGTAGCCAACGCCATTAACGCTGATTGGAATCGCCGCAACAGACGGGAAGAATGGCAGCGCGTCGTCCTCAGCGTATCCGATCGCGTGCCTGGTGTCATTAACGTACCGCCGCCGTACCCCGCAGTAAACAGATTCGGTGGCAGCGACTCCCTGTTCCCGACTATGGCGAAGATGATGACGCCCACCGGTTCGCCCACATACTGGGGGCCGGGGAGTCGTTGCGGCAGGCCGTCAGACATGGCGACAACTGGTGTCTTGTTACTATGCGCCAGATCTGCCAGGCCGCCAGCGCTGCCGACCGGGTTTATGGTGATCTGCGCCTGCGGGCAATCTTGCTCATACTCGGTCGCCACTTCATTCATGATCGGCGCGAAGGCAGTCGACCCGTCGAAGTCGATCTTTCCGGGCGCACAGGTCGGGTCCGGGGTCAACGCGCGGTTCGCCAGCGCCACCCCGCCTGCCACCCCGCAGGCCAGCGCCAGCACCACGGTCGCGGCAACGCCCGCACGGAAACGTGCCGGGTAGCGAGCTCGCTGGTGGCGCCGGCGGAGCGCGCTGATCCCCCAGCCGATGAGGGCGGAGACCAGCGCAACGAGCAGCGCGCTCAGCAACCCGTTATTGTTGATGACCGCATTCAGGGAGGTGAGGATCCCGTCGGCTCCCGGGTACATGGCAGCCCTTCGATCAATCTCTGGTGCGCCAGCAAGTACGAGGTCGAGGGAAATGCTACAAGTGGGCAGGACCCAGTGCCACTTGCCGCAAGTTGATCTTGCCTGTCCGGTATCGCGGCGAGTCCGGGTGGCGGTCCGAGATGATCTTGGTGTGTGTGCGCGTGGTGCGGATCAGGAAGCCTTCGGCAAGTCCACTCCGACCCGGATGAGCGCTGCGGCGGCGTCGGCCACATCCTGCGCCGCAGCGCGGGTGTCGCCAACGGCTAGCACGTATCCGAAACGATCATCGTTGGAATGCGTGACCGCCAGCGTGTCTCCGACCGACCTTGTGCACACCACGTCCACGACGCCTGGTGAGCTCCGGGCTTCCAGCAGCCCGGAGATGGACCCGACGCTGCCGGATTCAGCCGCGACGATCCGCGCGATGGCCCCCGACATGCCCGGCTCGGGAATCTTCTGGTCCAGCCCAAGATAGTTTGCGACGACTGTCCCGGCACTATCGCCGCCGGTGGCCAGGTCTATGCACTGATGGACTCCGCCGCCGATCAGGCGCGGATTGAGTTCCACCAGGACCGGCCCGGCGCC
Source organism: Streptosporangiaceae bacterium (assembly GCA_030045175.1). Lineage (GTDB taxonomy): Bacteria > Actinomycetota > Actinomycetes > Streptosporangiales > Streptosporangiaceae > Chersky-822. The sequence goes on from JASIBM010000675.1 coordinate 3,269, forward strand.
CGTGAGGATGACCTCCATGTGGAAGGCCCCAAATCTGAGCCCTGTCGCAGCGATCACTGCGCGGGCGTAGGCATCGAGGCAACGGTCTGCGGTGGCGGCTCCGAAGGCGCAGCCTGTCTCGATGTAGAAAGGCGGATCGCTGAGCGCGCGGCTGGAATGACCCCAGATTTCTACCTCCGCTCCTCGGACGAATCCCTCAGCGCTCACGAGATCGCCGATCAGCTCTTCTTCGCACAGGAGTTGCCGCCGCGGAGCGACGTTCCTGCCATAAGATGTCCGCTTCGCGTGGATTGCGCATGCGTCCCGCAGGTCCTGGTCGCAAGTGACGCGCCGCACATCCCAGCTTCCGCTCCCGTCCACTGGCTTTACGACGGCTGGATAGCCCACCGGCGAGGTTGGACGCTCATCTGACGCCTCGATGATGCCCCATCGCGCATTCGCGATTCCCGCATGGTCGAGGGCCGCCCTGACGCGACCCTTGTCGCGGCTCACGGCCGGGCTCCCAGCGCTGTGCGGATGCCTGACGCCAAGCAGCCTGGCCGCCTCGTTCGCCTGCGTTACGAACAAGTCGCTGAAGGCGATCAGCGCGTCGGGCTGTAGCGCGCGCAGTGCGGTGGCTACCGACTCGCCGCACTGCGTGTCGCAGGTAACCCAGGCGTCCACGAGCTCATCGAACTTCCCCTGGTAGAAGCCGGGGTCTGCCGTCGCGACCACGGTTTTCGCGCCATGCGCGCGAGCAGACCTCATGGCGCTGAGACTCGCGCTGGGCAGGCTCGGATTACCGGAGGCCAGGCTCACTTCGAGCAGCGCTACCGTTGCGGACATGTCAACCCGCTCCCTTCAGTTCTGCGACCCGGGTCTTCGCTGGCTCCGGGCCGCGGTCATCCTGGGATGGCGAGCGCCCGAAGGCCGATGGCTTCATCACCGCCAGCGCCGCGAATGCCGCGCCAGCCGTCGCGGTCGCGATCGCCATCGCGGCAGGCGCACCTGCCGCAGTGGCCATGGCCCCGATGGCGAGGCTGCTCAGCGATCCGGCGCCATTGGGTGATACCTGTGCATATAGCGCCATAACGCGGCCCTGTAGTGCCTCCGGAGTGCTGAGCTGTATCCGCGTTGCGGAAATCAGGAGAACCCAGGTCATGGAGAATCCGGCCACGACGAGCAATGCGGCTGAGAGCCAGAAAGTCCGGCTGACGCTCACGAGCTCTAGGGCGGCCACGCTAACCAGCACTGACAACAGCACGACCTTGCCGCTCGTGAGGCGGCGTGCGGCTGCGGCGAGAAGCAGGGCGCCGATCAAGGCACCGAGGCCCTCGGATCCGATGAGGATGCCGTATCCGTCTGCGCCCCTGCCAAGCACCTGAGCGAATAGCGGAAACAGCGTGGCGGGTTGCATGGCGAGCAGGGAATATGCCAGCAGGCCGAGCAACGAGACTCCGGCCACGGAGTCTCGGCGCGCGAAACTGAGCCCGGCGCGCAGCTGCCGCCAGCCACGGGCCGCCGTTACCCCCGCCGCTGTGCTTGCCGCCCGGATCAGGCGCAACGAGACCACGGCTGCCACGTAACTGACTGCGTTAAGGAGGAAGCAGAGCCTGGTACCGGCGTCCGCGATAATCAGCCCGGCGGTAGCCGGCCCGATCACTGCCGCGAGATTGAAGACCATCGAGCTGAGTGCCCTGGCAGCGGCCACGTGCTCCTGCCCGACAAGATTCACCGCGTAGGCCTGTCGGGCAGGAACGTCAGCCGCGTTGATAATACCGAGCATGAGCACTGCCACGAGGATGACCGGATAGTTCGGCTGTCCCGCCATGCTGGCAAGGAACAGGCCGATGGCGGGAATCATGGCGGCGGACTGGGTGACGATCAGGATGCGTTTCCGCGGGAAGCGATCAGCGATCAGCCCGCCCAGCGGAGCGAGCACCAATGTAGGCATGAACTGTGCGGCGACGACGGTGCCGATGAGCAGGCCGCTGCGCGTCGAGCTGGCCACGAGCCAGACCTGCGCCACCCGCTGCATCCACGTGCCGATCACCGATATCGCCTGCCCTGTCAGGTACAGCCGGAAGTCGCGCGAACGCAGAACGCTCACACTGCTCATAGTGATTCCTCCAATCACCCAGACAGCGGGTTGTATTCACGCCGGTAGCGGAGCCGAATCCGGTGCTCGACCTCGTCGAGCCGCTCGATGACCTCGGCCCTGTCCTGGCCGCTCACCACCGCGAACGCTGGCCGACTGGCGTTGCCGGTCCGGGGGAGGATCTGATCGTCGGCCTGGACGCCGACATGCAGCTCTTCCAAGCCGGGAACGCCTCTTGCCGCGTCGATGCCGGTCACCTCGTCGACCACGCCGGCTCTCCAACTGAAGTAACGGCTGCCCGCAGCGTTGCATCGACGTGCGCGGGGGGCACCCATGTCCTGGCCGAGCACGGACCGGATCGCCAGCTCGTACTGGTCATATCCGCTGGTCAGCTCGGTGATCAGCGGGATCCGGTCGCCCGCAGGCCGGGTGTGCGTCTCAATGATGTATGTCTGCCCGCGCGCCACCTTGACCTCTGTGTGAGCGGCACCGCAACGGACGCCCAGGGCGCTGAGCGCGGTGCAGGCGGTCGCGACGACGTCCGTATAGCGTGCGGCGCTGCCGGCGACCGCGACGGACTGCAGCTCGATGAAGCGCGGCTGTTCGACCCATTTCTCGGTGACTCCGAGCGCGGTGTGCTCGCCGTCGAACGTGACCGTTTCCACGCTGTACTCCGGCCCGTCCAGGTACTCCTCGTACATGAAGCGCCTGTCGGCCTGTCGCTCCATCACCCGGACGACGTCCTCCCGGCACTGGGCCAGGTGAATCTGATCACTGCCGACTCCGTCCTCCGGCTTGAGGATGACCGGGAACGGCAGGTCGGCCGGGACCGGCAGGGTAACCGTGCCGTAACGTGGCTGCGGAACCGCGTCCCCTAGCACCGTCCGCATCGTCGGCTTGTGACGCGTGTGCCTGACGATGCGGGCTGGCACCGTCGGCACCGACAATGCCTCCGCCAGCAGCGCGGCTGGAAGCAGGCCGTGCTCGGTGAAGGAGAATACTCCGACCGGGGTTTCCGTCAGTTGCGGCACGACCCGCAGGAGGGCTGTCGGGTCATCTCCGTACGCAACCTCCATCCAAAGCACTGGTTCGACCGGCAGCCGCGAGACGCTCTCACCGGGCTGGACGATGAGAACGAACGGGATTCCCAGACGGGCTAGCGCCTTGCTGCCGAACGGGCTCGCCCCCACAAGCACGGCGGTCATGGCCTGCTCCAGATGCACCGCGCGAGTGGTCGCAAGTCCCGGCACTCCTGGAACCAGCGCTGCGGATCGGGAACCCCCTGGAAGCCGAACTCGCTTCGCCAGGCCGGGTCATAAAACTGGCGTAGGTAGCGGTCCCCCTGCTCAGGAATGACCGCGACGACGGCCTTGTCAGCCGTCAGCCGGCTCGCCTCGGCTACGGCTACGGCCAGCACCGCGCCGGCCGAGCCACCCGAGAGGATGCCGGTCGCCCTGGCGAGCAGAAGGGCCGAGCGGAATGCGAACCCCTCGGATAGCCGGTACGCGGCGTCAATGACCGCGGCGTCAAGGTTGTCCGGCCACCACGACAGTCCCAGCCCTCGCAGCCGGTAGGGACGGTATCGGCCTCCGAAAATGCTCGAGCCCTCGACATCCACCGCCACCATTCGGCACTGGCCGTCCTCTTTAAGCCGGGCACCCACACCGGTCAGCTGTCCGCCCGTGCTGACGCCGACCACGCAGGCGTCGGGGGAACGGCCCAGCTGGTCGACGATTTCCCTGCCGGTCGTGCGGTAGTGCGTCGCGGGGTTGTCGGGGTTGCCGTACTGGTAGCACATATAGGCGTCTGTGACCTGGGCGATCTCCCGTGCGAGCTGCAGCCTGCTGGCCTGCCAGCTGCCACGCTCGTCAGGCTCGCGTACGCAATCGACATGAGCGCCGTACCCTGTCATGACGCCGGTGCTGTAGTCAGTCATCCGGGGATCGACCACGAGCGTGCAGTCAAGGCCTCTGGCCGCGCATACCATGGCGAGCGCGATCCCCAGGTTTCCGCTGCTCGGCTCGACCACCGGCTGGCGATCCCTGAGGCTGCCGCGTTGCCGCGCGGCCGCCAGCATTCCCTCGGCCGCGCGCGCCTTGACGGATCCGGAGGCATTCCAGCCTTCGAGCTTGAGCAGGATCTCCGCGCCGCCCGGTGGGCGCAGGCCAGAGAGCCGCATCATCGGCGTGTTGCCTATGCAGCCCAGGATTCCTTCCCCGATGAACATGTTTCGTTACCTTCCTCCTGGACTTGGGCTTGCGCAGGCCAGGGCTCCGCCGCCGGCCGCGACGGCGACTACCGGCCCAGGCATGGTCGCCGTGCAGGCGGCGAAGCAGGCGGCACTGCCCGGATCTATGAAGACGCCGGCGCGCGCGAGCCTGTGCTGCTCGCCTCCGTCGTCGTCCGCCCGCTGAGCCCAGACAATGCTGATCCCGTCGATCTCGTCGATGGCGCACCGCAGCGGCGAATCGGCCGCGATAATGACGGCGGACACGGCTGCTATCTCGGCCCGGATTTCCTCGACGAGCATTTTCATGGCCGCTGCCGGGCTGATCCGAAGTGTGCTCTCCGCGCTCTGCACCTCATGGCCACCCAAGGCCCTGGCTATGAGCAGCGAGGGCGACGGGCGGGTTGCCTCAAACGTGACTGGCAGTTGGAGCGCGCAGCCGAGCAGCGCGGCCGAGGCACAGACCTCTGGCTCGCCGGCGAAGTGGATCGCAGAGCCATCGACCGTCGCATTTAGCATCAGGCGATCGGCGATGGTCCAGGTAGGGTTGAAGCTCTCGAGCTTGAGGTAGCGGCCGGGACGCCCTGGATAGGGAATCGTCGGAGTGTCGCCGACCAGTGACAGCACCGAACCGGAGATGGGCCGGGGCCTGATGATCGCTGGCGTCATCGTTATTTCAGCTGCCCCGGTGCGTATCAGCCCTCGGGTGTCATTCGCGATAACCATGGGATTCCTTTTGTGGCTGGGTTACTTGCAGTTCCACGCACGCCAGGCGAGGTGGGTATCGATAGCACCGTTACCGCAGACAAATGTGATGCAACTGCCTGCCATAACGCGCGCCTCACCAAGCGACCGGACCGCCACGGTCGGCATGCCGATAAGGTCACCGCACGTCACTATGGCGCGTGCGGGCAGGTCGGAGCACAGCTGGGCGGCCTGCCGAGGCCATTGATCAGGCAGTTCGCGCCGGTCCGGTCGCACCGCTCCCGCGACCCCCACATAGCGGGGACGCAGATGACGTAGCGGCAGTGGCTCGCGCGCCGGAGTGCATGTCGTGACGATGTCAAAATCGGTCTGGCGAATGGTCGGGCCCGTCCAGATACGCACCGCGGAGCGATCCAGCCCCGGCCAGCCGACCCTTGGCAGGTCAGCCGAGCGCGACCAAACATAAACTTGTGCTGCGGGATACCAGATATTGGCCACGCTGCAGCAAGCTGACCCCACCCTGCCGGTACCCATAATCAGTATCCGGGATACGCTGACGCCGTGCAGGTAGGGCACCAGCATCAGCAGGGCCGCCGTTCGCAGGTAGGTCAGGTAGGTCGACTCAACGACCGCGTCAAGGTGTCCATCGCCGTCCCATACCAGGGTCAGATAGCGACCCTCGGCACCGGCACGAATCTTCATGCCGAATGCATCATGGCCAACGAAACCCGATCGCGCGCCAATGCTCAGGCCGCCGTGGCATGCCTCGGCTACGAAGCCGGGCTGCAGGTCGCCTGCGCGCATCACTGTCGCGACCGCGGCGCAGATGTCGCCCGGAGGCACGACTTCGCGCACCTCTTCCTCACGCAGGTAGCTGAAGCAAGGTCGCGCGTGAAGATCAACCCGCTCAGCACGACCGCAGTACGTCACGCTGACCTCCCGTGATGTTCACCAGAACCGGCCCGTCCTGACCGCGCAGCCAGCCGGACGCGACGAGCTGGGCGTACCCAGCCAGTGCTGCCGCTCCGGCCTCGCAGGCATAGACGCCGGCGTGCCGGGCCAGCAGGGCCTGAGCATGACGGATATCGTCCGGGGTGACTGCCGTGAACGTCCCGCCGGAGTCGCGTACTAGCCGGTAGACAATCGGATAAGCATTTGACGGATCACCACGGAGGATCGCCTCGGCGATACCTGACGGATGGTCGACCTTGTCGGTGGGCCGTATTACCGCTGAGTCATCGCGCCAGGCGCTTACCATGGGCGCGCACGTCGCCTGCTGCACGCAGACCAGCCGAGGCTGTGCCGCCGGAAGGCCGAAGTATGGGAGTTCCTGAGCGCCCTTGGCCGTGCCGACCACTCCCATGGCGCTGCTGACCGCCTGCACGTAGACGGCTGGCGCGACGCCGATGGCAAGCGCGGCCTCGATGAATGCCGTCTTCAGGCCGTCCCGGCGCGCGGGATTAAAGAATCCTGCCTCCCAGAAGAGGCCGTTACGGGCGGCGAATCCTTGCGCCACCTGCCCGGCTGCGACGAAGTTGCCTTGCGTGACATGAATGCTCACGTTGCCTGAAGCCACGTGCCGCAGACGATGGGCAAAATCGCGTCCGACAAAGATGTGGACACGCATGTCCGGGTATTGCCTGGCCATCCAGGCGATAGCAGTGGACGTGTTCCCCGTCGATGAGACCACGAACTCCCGCACGCCATACTGTCGCAGGAAGGGGAAGATGAGCGCTCCGACCCGCGCCTTGGTGCTGTGGGTCGGCAGGCGCCCCTCGTCCTTCAGCCACAGCTCAGGACCGCCGACAACCGACCGCAGCCGGTCGGCGCGCAATGTCGGAGAGCTTAGGCTCAAACCTGCCGGCGTGCCTTCCATGCTGCGCAGCGGCAACACGCGCCAGAATTGCTCGAAAAATCCGGCCGACGCGCCTGATCCCAGTGCTGCTGCTGGCCGGTAGGTCGTCTCCGTCATGCCGCCGCAGGCGCACCGAGTCGCTAGCCCGGTGAACTGCTTCCTGCAGCCACCGCAACTGATGCCGACGGACTTCGGCAGTAGCGCGGGGACAGCGTGGCTGAGCGTCTGAGTGGACACGGCTTCACGCCCTCTCTCGCATAGGCGCGGATGCCACTGCACTTGGGGAATCGCTGAAGATCGCAATGATCTGGTCCGCGATGTCCACCGCGACGGCCCGTTGTGACTCGGCCGTTGATCCGGCGATGTGCGGAGTGGCGATGAAGTTGTCGAGAGCAAGGAGAGGCGAGCCGCCTGGCGGCTCAGTTGCGAAGACATCGCACGCGGCGGCCGCTAGCGGGCCGTCCCGAAGGGCGCCGTACAGGGCAGCCTCGTCGACCACGCCTCCGCGAGCGGTGTTCACCAGGCGTGCGCCTGGCTTCGCCATGGCCAGCAGCCGAGCGTCGATCAGATTCCTGGTCGAGCGCTCCAAGGGCAGGTGAAGCGTAATGAAGTCGCTTCGGCGGAAAAGCGACTCCAGCGACATCGGTGCCGCCGGGATCGCACCCAGCCGAGCAGGCACGACCAGCGGATCAGCGGCGACCACGCGCATGCCAAGCAACGCGGCTCGCCGAGCGACTTCGAAGCCCACTCGCCCGAGGCCGACAACACCGAGGACCTTCCCGCTCAGCTGGACGCCTTCGAAGCGCTGGCGCGACCATTCCCCGCGCCGTAGCGACGCGTCAGCCTGCGGGACATGCCTCGCGACCGCGAATAGCAGGGCCAAGGTGTGCTCTGCTACGGCCAGGATGTTGCCCTGCGGTGAAGTGATGATCTTAATGCCGCGGCGCCGCGCCGTGGTCACGTCGATGTTGTCCGTGCCGACCCCAGCACGGCCGATAACCTCCAGCCGCGGGGCAGCGTCGATAACATCGCTCGTAACCCTGGTTCCGCTCCTCACCACGAGAACATGCGCGTCCCTGATCTTGGTCGGCAGCACCTCGGCCGGCAGTCCCGGCGCGTAGTGGACATTCAGGCCAGCTCCCTGGAGCCTGTCGATGCCGGCTGGGTGGACTGAGTCTGTGATGAGTACCCGCGTGGAGCCCGGCCTGGCCAGGTTCACCATGGGCAGCCTGCCGTCACCGTCGTTCGGAGACGCCCCCTGAGCGTCGTCCCGTATCGTCTGCACCACCACGTAAGCCTCCGCACCCTGTCGCGCCATCCGAAGTTCGTGCTAAGATGGCTATATAGGAATCAATGCTACATAGGAAAGTCCCGATGTCAAGTCACATGGAACCTAACTCTGTCCTCAACCCGATCACGCTGGGCACCTCCGCACCGGTGGAGTTGTTCTTCGTCCTCAGGGCCGTGGAGGATGAAGACCCCGACACGCTGCTGCGGCCTGGCTTCCCGTGGGCCAAGTGGCTAACCGCAGCAGCACTTGCACGCGTCCGCGCGTTCTGGTCGGACGGCGGCACCGGCTTTAGCGAGCTCCTGGTGCTCGCCGATCAGGCTGATCTGCTCGCAGGAGCACATCCGGGCTGGCCGGACCTGCTCGCAGCGGGCCTGGCCGGCGCCGACCCGCCCCTGGCCTCGGAAAGCCCGGCGGTCCGCAGGACGACCAGCGTCCGCCTTGATCGCCTGCGGCAGGACAGCGATCTGCGAGGCAGCTACCTAAGCCTGATCGGCGAGCTATGGTCAGACCTGAAGGAGGGATGGGACCACACCGCACAACCGGCCGTCGCCTCCTACTGCACAGACCTGCAGCGCCGTAAGGATGCTGGCGCAACCCTCGAGCAACTCGTGCCACGGCTCACCTTCTCGACCGCGTCGTGGCGGGCACCTCTAGCCGAGGCAGTGCGACAGGACCGCCTCTATCTCGTGCCGAGCTACTTCAGCGGCATGAGGCTGCTCAGCATGGACCTGCCCAAGCGATGGATCCTGGGATTCTCCATCGATCCGCAGGACACCATCAGGTACGTCCGGCAGAAGGCAGAGCGAGTGTCCCGGCGGCTGAAGGTACTCAGCGACCCGACCAGAGTGGCCATCCTCATCTTCCTGGGCCACCGCCCATCCACCGTCACCGAGATCACCGCCGAGTTCGCGCTGGCACAGCCCACAGTCAGCGGCCATGTCCGCGAACTGCGAGAGGCCGGCCTGCTCTTGATGGACCAGTCCGGGCGGCAGACGACCTACACCGTTGATCGCCGCCGCCTAGCAGCCATGATCGACGAGACTGCCGCGACGCTCCTGGACTCAACCGATACCTAGCCTGCCTGCCGATGCTCCCAGTGACGTTCGTGATGCGGGTTCCTTAGATAGCGACTACGCAGTTGTCTGCGCAGTTGTCTGCGCTGCTGCCCAGGACGCTGACGATGCCCGACGTGCCGTCGCCGAAGAACCGGGAGAACATGCCGGCCGGGCGTCCGCCGAACAGCAGCGGTCCGAATACCGGGGCGACATCGGCATCGTGCGGCTCGCCGGCGCCGTCGGCGATCATCGCTAGCCGGCACGACCTAGGCGCGACGAACGCCTGCACGATGCTCGTTCCTGCGGGTGCCGCCTCGGTCACCGCGGCCTCCCATTCCGGCTGGCTGGCCTGGCTGCCGATGACGACCTGCTTGCCGCTCATTCCCAGGCTGTCCTTGAGCACGAGCAGTTCGCGGTTGGCGACGCTGAATGGGACGAGATCGACGTCGCGGTCACCCCAGGTCGTCCGCCGGTCGGTGAGGATCCTGGTCCAAGGCAGGTACGTGGCCACCAGCGTCCGCTCGGCGGAGCTCATCCACGGCCGGCCCTCCGACAGCAAGCCCATCGTCATCTTGCTGGACAAGAACGTGGACGTCTGGGTGTCTACCAGCATGCAGCCGTGATCCAGCGCGGCCTGCACCGGCGCGGTGTCGATGCCTAGCTCAGTCCAGTCCGGGATCGTGAAGTTCCGCAGGCCGAGCGGGTACCGCAGGTGCGGCGGGCAATCCCAGGCCTGGTGCAGGTCCTGCGGTTCGAAGAAACGCGCGGTGAGGCCGATGTTGTTGAAGTACTCGGCTTCGATATCGAAGTACCTGGTGGACTCCACCCTCTGGTCGCGAGCGCTGCCCACCATCGCGACCCGGGGCGCTACGCCAAGCTCCGCGCTCAGGTCCCGGAACATCTGCGCGCGCACGGCGAACGGATCGGTATAGCTGAACGGCACCCGGCCCTGGTCGTCGGCGTAGAGCTTGCGCCACACCTCGAGGCGGCAGTGGGTTTCCACCGGCCCGCCGATCGCCCCGCTGACATTGAATTCGAGGAACTGCGGGCCGTCCGGCCCGATCACGATGTCTGGCCGGGCCACCTGGTTCGCGTACAGTTCCTCGGTGAGCTGGTCATCGGTGAACAGCTGGTGTTCGCTCGGCGGCATCTTGTAGGCGGCGAGCCGCCCGGCGGTGCTGTCCGCGCTCTCCAGGGCCGTCCGGCGCACCAAGTCGAGCAACGCGGTGGTCAGCCGGAAAAGCGCGGCGTACGAGGCCCGCGGCAACGCGAGCGGCGCCGCGGGCAAGACCGACTGATACGGCCAGCCCGTGTCGCGGAGCTCGGCGCGCAGCATCTGTCCGATCGTGACGGCGGGCGCGACGGGCGCCAGCCGACAGCGGCCGAACCACGGATGGCTGCTGGCCGACCCGGTGCCGATGTCCTCGATTGGGTGCATCCGTCCGCTCCCGCAGTTACGGTCTGAATGTCCGGATGCCTTGAACCATCTCACACGGGAGCACGACGCATGACGCTACGCCGCGTACGAGATAATGAGTACGTCGAGGAACACGGCGGTGATTACGAGGATTTCGAGCCCGGAATGGTGATCCGGCACTGGCCGGGCCGGACGATTTCCGAGGTCGACAACACCTGGCTGACCCTGCTGACCATGAATCAGCACCCGCTGCATTTTGACCAGCACTATGCCGAGGGCGCGGAATACGGCCGGATCCTGGTCAACAGCGGGATAACCCTGTGCCTGATCGGCGGCATGACGGTGCAGGCGCTGTCGGCCCGGGCGGTGGCCAATCTCGGCTGGGACCGGGTCCGGCTGCGTGATCCCGTGTTCGTCGGCGACACGCTGTACGCGACCAGCCGGATCCTCGGCAAGCGGCGGTCAGCCTCCCGGCCGGGCAACGGGGTCATCACGGTGGAGACCACCGGCACCAAGTCGACCGGCGAGACCGTGATCGTGTTCGAGCGGTCTTTCATGGTTCGCTGCCGCGAGG
>JASIBM010000676.1 GCA_030045175.1 Streptosporangiaceae bacterium
CGCGGCGACGCGAGCACCGCGTCCAGGGGCGCGGTGACCCCGGTCAGCACGAGGAGGCTGTCGGCGCCGGCGCGCGCCGCCCCCTCGATGTCGGTGTCGAGCCGGTCACCGACGACGAGGGGCCGTCGCGCGCCGGTCCTCGCCATCGCCTCGGCGTGCAGCGGCGGCTCCGGCTTGCCCGCGACCACCGGCGAGACCCCGGTCGCCGTGATGAGCACTTGCACCAGCGAGCCGTTGCCTGGCGCCAGGCCGCGCGGGGTGGGCAGCGTCGGGTCGGCGTTCGTCGCGACGAACAGCGCGCCGTCCCTGATCGCGATGGCCGCCTCGGCGAGCAGCCCGTAGCTGAGGTCGGGCGAGTACCCCTGGACGACCGCGACAGGACGCTGCGCCGCCGTCGACACCGGCCGCAGGCCGCGGGCGTGCAGCGCCAGCCTCAGCCCGGTCGACCCGACCACGAGCACGGGCGAGCCTGGCGGCACCCGCGCCGCGATCAGGCTGGCGGCAGCCTGCGCCGAGGTGACGACGTCGGCGGAGGTCGCGGGGACGCCAAGCCCGGATAGCTGCGCCGCGATCGTCGACGGCGACCTGGACGCGTTGTTGGTGACGAACGCGAGCCGCAGGCCCGCCTCCCGCGCCGCCGCCAGCGCGGGCACCGCTCCCGCGATGGCGTCCTGGCCGTTGTACACGACGCCATCCAGGTCGAGAAGCGCCGCGTCGTGCCTGGCCACCAGGGGCACCTGGGCCGGCTCAAGCCGGGCCGGGGCCGCCGGCCCCGGCCCGGCCAACGCGCCGAATTTGTTGGAATAGGTCATGTATTGTCGCCCGTGCCCAGGTTCCTGGCTCGCAAGGTAGCGCGCACGCTGCGCAGCGCCTCGGTGTAGTGCCGCAAGTCCGGGCGCATCGCGGCGGCCAGCGCCAGGTGCTCGGCCGCCGCGCTGTGGTCCCCGGTGCGAGCCAGCGCGAGGCCGAGCCCGAACTGCGCGTAGTCATCGCTCGGGCTCGCGTCCACTATCCGCTGGAAGCTGCCCGCGGCGGCCGCGTACTGCCTGGTGTCGAACTGCGCTCTGGCCAGGGCCTCGAGGATGCTCCGCGACTGCGGCTCGGCGGCGCAGGCGCGCTCGAGCAACTGGGCAGCGGCCGCCGCGCTGCCCCGGCCGAGCAGGTCGAGGCCCCGGTGATAGAGCGTGTAGGTGTCGTCTGGCTGAGCGTCAGCGTGGCCAAGCTCTTCGCCGGAACGGGAATCCTCGCCGCCCGGAGGTACTTCTGACATATGTGCAGATCCTTCCGTGCTACCCAGCCGGCGGCGGCCAGTTCCAGGCGGGCCTGGAGCTGGCGCCGTTTCGCGGCGTTCGTTACGCGCCTGATCGAGTGAGCGGCCTCGCCGAGGTCACATCTCCACCGTACGACGTCATCGTCCGCGATAAAGAGGACCAGTTGATGGCGTCGGATCCGCATAACGTGGTCCGCCTGATCCTGCCGCCGCCACATCCAGGCCGGCCGGGCCAGGAATACCAGGACGCCGCGGTCAGCCTGCGGCAGTGGCTGGCCGAGCAGATCCTGGTGACCGACCCGCAGCCCGCCTTGTACGTGTACGAGCAGGCGCCCGACGCCGCCGACGACGCCGGCGAGGCCGGCTGGGCCGACGACGGCGGCGCGGGCCGTCCCGCGTTCCAGCGCGGCCTGATCGGGGCGCTCAGGCTGGTCGCGCCGCAGGCAGGCATCGTGCTGCCGCACGAGGACACCTCGCCAGGGCCAGTCGCAGGGCGGCTCGCGCTGATGGCCGCCACCCAGGCCAACCTCGAGCCGATCTTCTTGCTGTACGACGGCCGCGGCGCGGGGGGTTCCGGGGGGTCGCTCCCCCAGGCCAGCACTGCCACGGGCCTCATAGCGGGGGGCTCCGGGGGGTCGTCCCTCCGGGCCAGCACCGGGGCGACCGCCAGGATCATCGCGCAGGCCGCGGCGACCGAGCCGCTGCTCCAGGCGCGAACCGGGGATGGGACCAGGCACCGGCTGTGGGCCATCACAGACCACGGCAAGCTGGCCGCGATCGCGGCGGACCTGGCGCCGCGCCAGGCGCTGATCGCGGACGGCCACCACCGCTACGCCGCGTACCTGGGGCTGCAAGAGCGCAGGCACCTGGCCGGCGACGGGCCTGGGCCGTGGGACTACGGGCTGGCGCTGCTCGTCGACTCGGCCAGCTATCCGCCCCAGATCGGCTCGATTCACCGGGTAGTCCCCGAGCTCGGCGCCGGCAAGGCGGCCGAGCTCGCCGCCGTCGCGTTCTCGGTCCGGCGGCTGGCGGGCGGCGACCCGGCCGACGTGGCGACGGCCACGCGCCTTCTCGCCGAGGCGAGCCAGGCCGGGCCGGCCTACGTCCTGGCCGACGGCGAGGTCGCCTACCTGCTCACCGACCCCGACCCGGTGCAGGTGCGGGCGGCGATGCCGGAGGGGGCATCGGCGGCCTGGGCCGAGCTGCCAGCCGCGATCATGCAGCAACTGCTGATCATGACCCTGTGGGGCCTCGCCGACGATGACGCCACGGTGCGGGTGGTGCACCACGACGCGCAAGCGGCCGTGCGGGCCGCCCAGGCGACCGGCGGAACAGCGGTGCTGTGCGATCCCATGTCGCCGGCCCAGGTGTACGCTGTCGCCGCGCGTGGCGAGAAGGTGCCGCGCAAGTCCACGTCCTTCGCGCCCAAGCCGCGGACCGGCCTGGTGCTACGGACGTTCGCTCAGAGCTGAAGGGCGAGCGGGGAGAATATCAACATGGACGACAAGACGGTTACCTCGCCCGGATCTGACGTGATCACGGCGCTCGGCCACGACGTTTACCAGATCGACACGCAGATGGCCGGCTATCAGCAGATCACGGCCGGCTACCTGATCAAGTCGGACCGGCCATGCCTGGTGGAGACGGGGACCGCGCCGTCGGCTCCGATCGTCGCGGCCGCGCTGGCCGCGCTCGGCATCGGCCCGGCCGACCTCGCGACGGTCGTGGTGACGCACATCCACCTCGATCACGCCGGCGGCGTCGGCGACATCGCGGAGATGTTCCCCCACGCCCAGGTCGTGGTGCACGAGCTAGGCGCCAAGCACCTGGTCGACCCGTCCAGGCTGATGGCGAGCGCCGCGATGGTGTACGGGGACGCGCTTGACGATCTCTTCGGCGTGCTCGCGCCGACCCCCGCCGAGCGCATCCGCGCGGTCGAGAGCTTCGGTGAGATCGATCTCGGCGCCGGCCGGAAGCTGCACAGCCACTACTCACCTGGGCACGCCAAGCATCACGTCGGGCTGATCGACTCGGTCAGCGGCGACCTGTACGTCGGCGACGCGGCCGGCATCTACCTTCCGGAGACCGGCGACATGCGGCCGGCCACGCCGCCGCCCGACTTCGACCTGGACACCGCGCTCGCGTCATTGCGCACCTTCGCGGCACTGCGGCCGGCCAGGCTGCTGTTCAGCCACTATGGCCCGGTCACCGATGTCGAGCGGACCCTGGAGCGCTCGGCCGAGGAGATCCGCGTGTGGGTCGAGGCGACCAGGGCCGCGCGGCGGTCCGGGCTTGACCTCGATCACGCGGTCGCCATGGTCGCCGAGCGCACCCGGGACCGATACGCCTACCTGGCCGAAGGCGCCGATCAGGACCTGGCAGCCAGGTACGAATGGGTCGCAGGCGCGCCAGCGAACGTGGCGGGGATCCTGCACTGGCTGGACAAGTCGGCGGGCGCCTGACGGCCGCGGCGCCCTAAGGGCGCCCGGAGGCGAGCGGGACTAACACCGCACCGTACCCGCCGCCGCCCGGGGTCTCCATCACGAGCACGTCGCCGACGCCGACCTGCACCGAGTCGCAGCCGGCCATCGGGGTGACCGAGCCGTCCGCTCGCCGCACCCAGTGCCGGCCGAGCGCGCCGGGCGACCCGCCAGCGACGCCGTACGGCGGGATCCGCCGGTGGCTGGCCAGCGTGGTCACCGTCATCGGCTCGCCGAAGCGGATCTCCCTGCGGCCGCCGTCACCGCCACGCCAGCGTCCGGCGCCGCCGCTGCCCCGCCGGATCTCGTAGCGCTCAAGCCAGACCGGGTAGCGCCACTCAAGCACCTCAGGATCGGTCAGCCGCGAGTTCGTCATGTGGGTCTGCACCACGTCGGTCCCGTCGAAGCCAGGCCCGGCTCCCGAGCCGCTCGCGACGGTCTCGTAGTACTGGTGCCGGTCGTTGCCGATCGTGACGTTGTTCATCGTGCCGGAGCCCTCGGCGATCACGCCAAGCGCCCTCAGCAGCGCGCCGGTGATCGCCTGCGAGGTCTCGACGTTCCCGGCGGCCACGGCGGCGGGGTAAGCCGGCGCGAGCAGGCACCCGGCCGGGATGATCACCTCGACGGGCTTGAGGCAGCCCGAGTTGAGCGGAATGTCGTCGGCCACCAGCGACCGCAGCACGTAGAGCACGGCCGCCATCGCCACCGATGAGGGCGCGTTGAAGTTGCCGCTCAGCTGCGGTGAGGTCCCCGAGAAGTCGATCCGGGCGGTGCGCGCCGCCCGGTTCACCCGGACCGCGACGCTGATCACGGCGCCGCTGTCGAGCTCGTAACGGCAGTCGCCGTCCCGCAGCGAGCTGAGCACCCGTCGCACGGCCTGCTCGGCGTTGTCTTGCACGTGGCGCATGTAGGCGCGCACCACGCCCAGCCCGAAGTGCTCGCACATGGCGCGCAGCTCCTGGACGCCGCGCTCGTTCGCGGCGATCTGCGCGCGCAGGTCGGCGAGGTTCACCTCCGGGTTGCGCGAGGGGTACGGCGCGTCCCGCAGCAAATCCAGTGTCTGCGCCTGCCGCAGCGCCCCGTCGCGGACGAGCAGCCAGTTGTCGATCAGCACCCCCTCTTCCTCGACCCGGGTGCTGAACGCGGGCATCGAGCCCGGCGTGATCCCGCCGATCTCCGCGTGGTGCCCGCGAGCGGCCACGAAGAACAAGATCTCGTCCCCGGCCTCGCCGAAGACGGGCGTCACTACCGTGACGTCGGGCAGGTGGGTGCCGCCGTGGTACGGGTCGTTGAGCACGTAGACGTCGCCCGGTCGCATCAGCCCGGCGTTGCGCGCCGCGATGATCTTGATGCTCTCCCCCATGGACCCCAGGTGCACAGGAATGTGCGGCGCGTTCGCGATCAGCCCGCCCTCGGCGTCGAAGATCGCGCACGAGAAGTCGAGCCGCTCCTTGATGTTCACCGAGTGCGCCGTGGCGCGCAGCCGCACGCCCATCTGCTCGGCGACGGACATGAAGAGGTTGTTGAAGATCTCCAGCTTCACCGGGTCGGGCTCGGTCCCCGCCGCTCGCGGACCTGGCGGCGCCTGCTGCTCCAGCCCCGCCTGCTGCTCTGGCCCCGCCTGCTGCTCTGGCTGCCCTGGCTGCTCCGGCCGCGCCGCCACCCGCTGGAGCAGCAGGTCGCCCTGCCCGGTGACCTCGGCGCGCCAGCCGGGCTCGACCACCGTGGTAGCCCAGTCCTCGGCGATCAGCGCGGGCCCGTCGCCGCGCCACCCGGGCGCCAGCTCACCCCGCCGCAGCAGCGGCACGTCGCGCGGGGTGCCCGCGACGTGCATGCGCACCGCCACGCCAGCCTGGCCGGCTTGGCTCGCCGCTGGCCCGCTGGCCGACTCGGTGACTGGCCCAGCGGCTAGCCCGGCGCCACCCCCGGCATCGGGCCGGAACCCGGCCGGCGCCGAGCCCGCCGCAAGCTCGACCGAGATCGCCTCCACCACGATGGCCTTGCCCGGCATGAGGAACGAGAAGTGCTGCCGGTACGCGCCCTCGAAGTCAGCGATCATCTGCTGCACCCGGCCAAGGGGCACCGGCAGCGCCGAGTCGGTGCCCTCGTACTTCAGGTGCGCCCGGCAGGCCGTCCTGGCCGCGCCTGGCGCGACGCCCTCCCTGGCCAGCTCGGCCCGAGCGTCGGCCTCGAGCTCCGCCTCGAGCCGGCCGAGCTCGGGCAGCAGCGACTCGGCGAGCACGGCCTCCACGGTCCGCTCCCGCATCGCGGTCACGTCGGCCAGGCCGATCCCGTAGGCGGACAGCACCCCAGCCAGCGGGTGGATCAGCACGCGGGTCATGCCGAGCGCGTCGGCGACCGCGCAGGCGTGCTGGCCACCCGCCCCGCCGAACGTCACGAGCACGTACTCGGTGACGTCGTAACCGCGCTGGATGGAGATCTTCTTGATCGCGTTCGCCATGTTGGCGACCGCGATCTGCAGGAAGCCGGCCGCGACTTCCTCGGGACGCGGGCGCTGACCGGTGGCGTCGCCGATCCTGGCCGCCAGCGCGGTGAACCTGGCCCGCACCAGGTCGGGGTCGGCAGGCTGGTCCCCGTCCGGGCCGAACACGCGCGGGAAGTGCGCTGGCTGGATCCGGCCCAGCATGACGTTGGCGTCGGTGACGGTGAGCGGCCCACCGCGCCGGTAGCAGGCCGGGCCGGGGTCCGCCCCGGCCGAGTCCGGGCCGACCCGGTACCTGCTGCCGTCGAAGTGCAGCACCGACCCGCCGCCGGCGGCGACCGTGTGGATGCTCAGCATCGGCGCCCGCATCCGCACGCCGGCCACCTGGGTCTCGTATTGCCGCTCGAACTCGCCGGCGAAGTGAGACACGTCCGTGGACGTGCCGCCCATGTCGAACCCGATCACCTTCGCGAAGCCGGCCGCCTGCGCCACCCTGGCCATGCCCACGATCCCGCCTGCCGGGCCGGACAGGATCGCGTCCTTGCCTCGGAACAGGTGCGCGCCGGTGAGCCCGCCATTGGACTGCATGAACTCCAGGCGTACCCCGCCCAGCTCGCTCGCGACCTGGCTTACGTACCGGCCGATGATCGGGGAGAGGTAGGCGTCCACCAGCGTCGTGTCGCCGCGCGAGACCAGCTTCATCAGCGGGCTGGTCGCGTGGGACAGGGACACCTGGGTGAATCCGACGCGCCGGGCGATCTCGCCGATCCGGCGCTCGTGCTCCGGATGGCGGTACCCGTGCATGCACACCACGGCCGCCGAGCGCAGGCCCGCCTCGTGCGCGGCGCGCAGGTCACGCTCGGCCGCCGCCTCGTCGAGCGGCACGATCACCTCACCGTGCGCTCCGACTCGCTCGGTGACCTCGATCACCCGCGAGTACAGCAGCGCGGGCCGGACGAT